>JAEYYE010000221.1 GCA_023430945.1 Bacteroidota bacterium | reverse complement strand
CATCTGTGCAGATAATGGTATCCGGCCCAAGGTCGATCACGATAGGTGGAATGATCTGCACTTCGATCGTATCGCTCGCTTCACCGCACACATTGCTCACCGTTAGCTCATAGGTACCTGAGGTTTCGGCCAGGATCGCGCTGGTCGTGGCACCGGTCGACCATAGGAATTCTTCGCCTGAAATGGTAGCCGGTACGAGCTGCACAGCAGCACCATTGCAGCTGGTCGTATCAATTCCAAGATCAACGGTAACATCAGCTATCAGGTCCACTTCGATCGTATCGGAAGCGAGGCAATCCGCCAGGCCGGTAGTTACCCAATAGGTTCCGGGTGAGGTGATCTGCAAGGCGGATGCAGTGGAGCCATCCGACCATGCGAACGGGCCAGGCACTTCGATCTGCAATTGAATGCTGGTGCCGTTGCAGATCATTGTATCTGCGCCAAGATCGGGAACGGGGATCTGTTCAAGGTCCACGATGATCTGGTCCGTGATCTCGCCACATACGTTGGCGATCTGCAGCGAATATGTACCGGAGGTGAAAACCGTGATCTCAGCTTGTGATCCTCCGATGGACCATTCCAGCGAGCCGCCTTCGGCGATCAAGGGAACTATCTGATAGGCGGAGGAACAGGTCGAAACATCGGCTGGAAGCTGGACCAATGGCTCCTGCACAACATCCACCTGAACGGTATCGGATCCAATGCAACCATTGTCATCCACCTGCACCCAGTAGGTTCCTGCTTGATCAACGACCAGTTCAGTGCCACTTGATCCATCGGACCACTCGATCGAAAAGTTCGCCGGTAGCGGCCCAAGAGCAATGGAATTACCAGCGCAGATCTCCAGATCGGCACCCAGATCAATGGCAAGTGAACCGGCTTGACCAACAATGATCGCATCAGAGATTGTTCCGCAACCGTTGGAGATCTCCAGTGTGTATTCGCCCGGCTCGGTTATGGTGATCTGCGGAGTGTTCTCACCTGTGGACCAGAGGGGAATCCCACCTTCAACCAAGAGTGGCACGATATCGACCGATCCAGAACAAATGGTGAGATCCGGGCCGAGATCCACCTGCGGCATTTCTGCGATGGAGACGACGATCGTGTCGGATCCCTGGCAGCCCGGTTCTCCGGCACTTACCCAATAGGTGCCGGCTGAGTCGATCACAAGCTGGGTTCCCGAAGAACCATCGGACCATTGGATGGAAGGAGCGAAGGGGATCGGGCCGAGCGTGAGCTGCCCACCACCGCAGATCGACGCATCCGGTCCAAGGTCCACCGGCGTGGTCACATTGGCCTGGCACACATATGCATCATTCGAAAGATTCGTGATGATGTTCTCCATGAGCAGCCCCACATCAGGATAATAGAAGGCTTGCATCACATCCTGATCGGTCATGGTGAGGATCCTTCCCGTGGAATTGGGCACGCAATACATGAACCCGTAGAACTGGCCATTGAATTCAAGATATCCTTCCACATCCTCGACACAATTGGCCGTACAGCCATACCAGAAGCTGCCCATGATCGGCGGTACCGTGTTCAGGTTGGTGGCCAGATCGCCCACGGTGTTGAGCGGTGACAGGTAATCGGCTGTGGGCGCACCAGTGAACCAGGAAAAGGAACTGCCGAGCGAGTTCAGGATCGTTTGGAAGCTTTGGTTCCCTGAAAAATTGTAATCGTATTCACTTTGCAAATAGACCTTTCCGCCTTGCTGTAGGAACTGGATGATGTTGGCGATGCGGCCGGGGTCGTACATGGTGGCATCGGTCGCCACCGAGAGGATCAGGATATCGGTCGCATCGAGGTTCGCAGGAACATCCAGGAAGGTTGAAGGGTGGATCGTAGCCGTGTGCCCCATCGCGCTCGCGATCTGTTCCCAATACACATAGGCCGGTGTGGGCGCGTTGGTCGTCCCTTGAATGATGTTCACGATCAGGGCGAACGATCTTCCAGTGCAGAACACTTGAACGGCGATCACCAACAGCAAATGATGAAAGGTTCGTCTCGTTGCGTGATCGGATCCACCGAAGTGCATGGCCAAATGTAGAGGTTGTATCGCCGCAGGTCGATCCGGTGGGGCGCGCGGTTCGTGCAATTCTTGTGATCGAGATCAAGAGAACCTCGCCTCGATCAATGTGAAGATCGCTCCCCAACAAAGCCCACGCACCGCGCCACGAAGATGATGGTCGCCATGATCGTATGGATGATCGTTCCGACCGGACAGGTGCAAACCCTTGCGATCATTGATCCATTTTGATGTACGGTCCCTTTTTCCGGAGTGCTGTTCAAAGACACCATGCATGGAACCGATCTTGCTCAACAGGGCTTGATCGATCCATTGTGATCGGCATTCCCTGATGGTCATTGTACTGAAAAAGATCTTCCGCGAACGGCGGAAACATTCTCTTGCCACCGGCAGACCTTCGGGCCGCATTCCGGTCCCACCTTCCAGGCAGATCCCGCGGCCTGTTGCTCCACCGATCGCCCGCAGGCCGGCAAAGGTCTTCATCGATCTACAGGGAAGGCAGCTCGCATTCCCCGCTTCTCTTCTGCCTGTGGCGGGAACACATTGTGGGAAACGTGATCATTTCCACCGGCTGCAGGATCTGTTCGCACATCCGGATGAAGTCTGGCAGGTGGCGGCCAGGCAGATGCTGCGCTACTTGAAGTTCCACAATGAATACCTGCTCGCTGGCGCGGTCGATATGAGCGATCCGCGGTATCTGAAGATCATCGATTGGTGTGTGCTGGACTATGGTCTCATGCCACATGAGCGGCCGTGCGGTTCATCCATCACCGAGCTTCGTACAGGTGAATTGATGTATGATCGATCGATCGAAGCATCAGGTCGATCGATCGCCCTTGAAGCGGACCTGGGTTCACCACGATCGGTGTGATGTTCCGGTTACAGATCCTTGTTGACAATGCCTGAAGGCCATTCGTGCAGGCCACACGTGAAGCAAGAACTTTCCAGATGAACAAATTGAATTTCGCGCGCGATCCCCAATTGAAACGCGCATTCCTCCAGGCACATTCATCCCTGATCGAGGAATTGCTGGAACTGCGGCGAAGCCAGCACCATACGCTCATCGCAAAGCGGAACGAGCTGGCCGAGCTCGCGCGAAAGGAATTCGGGTATTCGGTCTCGACCTCGGCCGTGGATATCGTGAACACGATCATGCGTTCCTACAAGAAGCTGCACAAAGGCGAAGGCAGATTGGAGATCCACTGATCGGCGCTGGATCGGCCTGCGATCTGAATTCGGTCATGTACTAAAACACACACCATGTCATCCCCATCAAAAAGCAATTCCTGGCTTACCACATTCACACTCATCATTGCGATCGGCCTCATCAGTTGGACAACGTCGAGCGCGCCAGGCACGGATATGAAGGATCCACCAGCCGATGTGGAGCGTATGTTCGAAATGCAGCTTTCGGAAATGCTCTATGTGGAAGAGAACATGGCGCGCAAGCTCGAAGAATTGCAGCAATTGGCCCAGCGCAGCGAACTGAAGGAAGCCCTGCGCAAGCATCGTGAGGAAACGCTGGCACAGGCCGATCGGATCAGGAAGATCTATGGAGTCATGGGCAAGGAAGGAAAGCCAACGCCATGCTCGGCCTACGATGGAACGATGAAGGACAACGACCGGATGATCGCGGCTTTCAAGGAAAGCCCACTGCTCGATCAGGTGATCGTTGCAGGCTCCCGCAAAGTGGAACATCTGGAGATGAGCGGTTATATGAACCTGCTGAACACCGCCAGGAAGATGGAGCGGAAGGATGAGATCATGAAGCAGATAGAGACAAGTTTGAACGAGGAGATGGCTACCGATAAGACTTTGGAAAAGCTCGCCGGGATGCCGACGAAGGAAGCGGGTGCCGAGCGCCCG
>JAEYYE010000156.1 GCA_023430945.1 Bacteroidota bacterium | reverse complement strand
TTGCGGAGTTCTGGCAGCGTTGGCATATTTCGCTCAACACCTGGTTCCGCGACTACGTGTACATTCCTTTGGGCGGCAGCAGGGGTGGCGTACCGATGAAGATCAGGAATATCCTGGCCGTTTTCCTCCTGAGCGGCTTGTGGCACGGTGCCAATTGGACCTACGTGGTCTGGGGCTTGATCAATGCGATCCTCTTCATTCCCTTGGTGCTGACTGGCAGGAACAGGAATAACGTGAATGTAGTGGCGCAGGGCCGGCTATTGCCGAGCCTGCATGAATTGGCAGGCATGGCGGGCACATTCAGCGTGACCTTGGTAGCATGGGTATTTTTCCGGGCAGAGACCATTGGCCATGCCATGACCATGCTCCGCGGGATGGCTTCATTCAATATATTCGGTAAGTCCCACCTGTACGATGGATGGCTTATGCTCATGATCGTTGTGCTCCTGCTCGTGGAATGGTGGCAACGCGCCAATGAACATGGGTTGGCGATCGGCCATTTACCGGCCCTGATACGCAGGGCGATGTATGGGAGCGTGTTCATACTGATCTTCGTGTTCGGCCATTTCAGCGGACAGGATTTCATCTACTTCCAATTTTGAACGGATGAAAGGTTTTTTGCTGAAGATCTCCATCTGGCTGGCCCTGGCCGTGGGATGCCACCTTGTAGCGGCGTACTTTGCCGATGGCCATACGGATGCATACTACCTGAAATTCACTGGAGAACCACGCCCGGGGTTGGTCCTTGGTACTTCTCGAGCTGCGCAAGGCATTGATCCCGGTGTAATGCATACATTACTAGTGGAACATCTGCGGGACCCAGATCTATTGAATTACAGCTTTACAATAGGCCATTCTCCCTATGGACCAACCTACCTGAGCTCGATCAAAAAGAAACTGGATCGGAATGCACATCATGGTCTATTTGTTCTGTCCGTAGATCCCTGGTCCCTATCCATCGCGAAAAGCCATTTCATCTCGAGGGATGACCCCTTCCCTGAGGACGAGCACACGTTGGGCAGACAATGGAGTGTGAACAGCACACCCAACGTAGAATACCTCGTTAAGAACTATACCTATGGCTGGGGCCGAATGATCGTTGGCCGGTGGTACCCCTTTGATTCCTACGTGACATTGCACAATTCAGGATGGTTGGAGGTGAACGTCCCGATGGACAGTGCGATCGTTGTGCAACGGCGTCTGGAAAAGGTGGCGCTTTACAACATGATGGCTGAAGTGACCGAGACGCCTTCTGAGCGGCGAATAGAATATCTGGAAAAGACCATTGACCTGCTGATGCAACATGGCACCGTCGTGCTCCTTCGAATGCCAACACATCAGGATATCCTGCGGATCGAGCAGAACTATTGGCCCGGATTCCACGCCATGCTGGTCCAAATGGCCGAACGTAAACAGGTTCGGTTCATCGATCATACCCCATTATGCAACAACTTCGTCTATACAGATGGAAATCATTTGGCCGCTTCTTCCGTACCTGATTATTCGCGCAGACTGGCTGCGGAAATAGGCGCGTTGTTGAACACCGGTACACAACCCTGAGCAAGGGTTTCGGCATATTCGACGACCGGAAGGTTTCCATCAGGGATCCTGCAGCAAAGTTCCTTTTTTCATTTGGGCGCATGCCAGCCTCAAAGCAGGATGTCACCGGGCTAGGAGTCTATCCTGAGCGAAGTCGAAGGGCTCCAAGTCCTCAGCCGTCAAAAGCACGGCTTCCGGGCTTTCCGTTGCTATCCCTTGCACAGCACCTGGATCGATCCCAAATGGATCACGATCCATCGAACACGGATCCTTCACTTCGATCCCAAAAGCATTATCTTTGCACCCATGGCGCGGCCTTTCCGATCTCACGGGAAGGCCGCGCTGCCACTTTACCAATACCGAGCTCATCCCATGGCCCAGATCATCATCAATTCGCTGGACAATTCGCGCATCCGTGAACGCATCGTTCAATTGCGCCGCTCCGGTGCTCCCGTTCCAGCAGAGGTTTCCGCCTTGCTGAAGGAACTTGAGAGCGCGAAGCTGATGGAACCCGAGCAGATCCCACCGGGCGTGGTCACCATGCATTCCAAGGTATTGCTGCGCTATCTCGATTCCGATCGCACCATGGAACTGGAACTGGTGTACCCCGAAGAGGCCGATGTGAAGCAGAAGAAGATCAGCATCTTCTCGCCGATCGCCACCGCCTTGATCGGTTTCAGGGAAGGCGATCAGGTGGAATGGCAGATCCCTTCCGGCCTGGCGAAATTGAAGATCGAAAAGGTGTTGCACCAACCTGAAGCGGCCGGCGCGTACGATCTGTAAAGTCGTTGGCTCGGTATTGGTGAGCCTATGCCCCGATCCTGGACATCAACGCGAAATTCAACTTAGATCCCTGTCGTGGAACACACGGAACGGGGAAGGTGTGCAGTTTTCGCAACACTTCCGGTTCCCAACCACCCCCATTGAAGCCCACCGATCCAATGGAAGAGGCACGATCAATCCAACACTTTACCTATGATGAACTGATCGGGAAACTGGCGGAATACCGTGTGCTGTTCAAGGATCTTTATTCCGGCAGCGAACATTACCGCGCCATCGTAGCCTCGTCCGATGATGCGATCATCGGCAAGGACCTGAACGGGAATATCACCAGTTGGAACAAAAGCGCCGAGAAGATCTTCGGGTATTCGCGGGAGGAAGTGATCGGCAGGTCGGTGAAGATGTTGATCCCGGATGAATTGCATGCTGAGGAGGATGAGATCCAGGAAAAGGTCCGCAATGGCGAGCGCATCGATCATTACGAGACCAGGCGCCGCCGCAAGGATGGCCGTGTGATCGATATCTCGCTCACACTTTCGCCGATCAAGAACGAGCTGGGCCAGGTGATCGGGGCTTCGAAAGTGGCGCGCGACATCAGCGGCGATCTGCGCAACAGTGCGATACAAAGCCGGCTTTCGGCCATCGTGGAATCATCGGATGATGCGATCGTGAGCAAGGACCTCAACGGGATCGTGACCAGCTGGAACAAGGGCGCTGAGCGCATCTTCGGGTATTCCGCGGATGAGATGATCGGCCAGTCGATCCTGAAGCTGATCCCACAGGAATACCACCACGAGGAACAGGATATCCTGGATCGATTGCGCAGCGGCCAGAGGATCGATCATTTTGAAACGATCCGTGCGCACAAGAACGGCCGGCGCATCAACGTATCGATCACCGTGTCGCCGATCCGCGACCAGCGCAACAGGATCGTTGGTGCATCCAAGGTGGCGCGCGATGTCACCGAGCAACGCCGGGCGATGGATCAGCTTCGCGAAAGCGAGGAGAAGTTCACCACCATCTTCAACAGTTCACCGATCGGCGCGGTACTCACCGATGAGTCCTATTCGATCGTACTGGACGCGAATCCCGCGTTCCTGCGCCTTTGCGGTCGCAGCCTGGAGGAATTGAAGGCGCGGCCTGCGTTGATGACCGAAATGTTCCACGAGGAGAAGGAACGCGAGCGGCTTGGGGAGCATCTGCGGCGCGAAGGCCAGCTCATCGATCAGGAGGTGCAATTGTCGCATCCCACCGGCCGGGTGAAGGACGTGTTGATCAACGGAAGGTTCGTGGTGATCGGCGGAGCGCGGCACCTGCTGATGCACGTGGAGGACATCACCGATCGAAAGGCGGCGGTGGCGGCCTTGAAGGAAGCCGATCGGCGGAAGGACGAATTCCTCGCGACCCTCGCCCATGAACTGCGCAGCCCGCTCGCACCGTTGAGCAACGCGCTGCAGTTGATGGAAATGGCTGCGGAGGATCCCGCACTCACCGCGCAGGCGCGTGAGATGATGGATCGGCAGCTGAAGCACATGGTGCATCTGGTGGATGACCTGATGGATGTGAGCCGGGTGAGCCGCGGTGTGATCGAACTGAGAAGGTCCACGGTCGATCTGCGCGAGATCCTTCACGCTTCCGTGGAAGCGACCCGGCCCTTGATGGATCAGCAGAAGCACCACCTTGAAGTGAAGCTGGTGAACGAACCGCTCTGGCTCGAAGGCGACAGCACACGGCTCACGCAGATCTTCAACAACCTGCTGAACAATGCGGCCAAATACACCGATCCGGGCGGCGTGATCACGCTGGAAAGTACGGTGAAGAACGGCCATGTGCAGGTTTCTGTAACCGATACGGGCATCGGCATCGAGCCGGATAAGCTCGATCGCGTGTTCGACATGTTCTCCCAGCTTGAATCGGCGCTTACGCGCAAGCATGGCGGATTGGGGATCGGCCTCAGCATCGTGAAACAATTGGTGCAGATGCATGGCGGCACCATCAAGGTGGATTCGCCCGGCCGCGATCATGGTTCCATCTTCACCGTGAAACTACCGCTCACCGCTGCTCCGCTCACAAGTACCGCCACGGGTCAGCAGATCGCGACCAACGGCCGCAAACTGCGGATCATCGTTACGGATGACAATGAGGAATCGGCGATCTCACTGGCCTTGATGCTGAACAAGCTCGGTCACGAAGCCCACCCCCTGCACAGCGGCAGCACCACGATCTCAGGCCTGCAGATCGCACGGCCGCACGTGATCTTCATGGATATCGGAATGCCCGGCATGGATGGTTACGAGACCTGCAGACGGATCAGGTCCATGCCGAATGGATCGGACATCTACATGGTGGCGCTCACCGGCTGGGGCCAGGTGTCGGACAAGGAGCGCGCCGAAGCGGCCGGGTTCGATCGGCACCTGGTGAAACCGATCACCCGCGAAGCGATCCTGGAAGTACTGAACACGGTGGATGAGAAGCGATCGATCGCCTGATCGTTCCGGCAAGCCGGCATCCGTGACACGCTTTTGATCCTGGACCAGATCGGTACATTGGTTCAACATCCTTTTGGCCGGGTTTTCGCAGCACGCACCGTGTGGTGGCAAGCACGGAAAAAACAATATGATCGATCCCGGGCATCGATCCAAGGATATCGGGGTCGCATCATCGTAATTTTATGCGCATGGATCCAAAGGAAGAGTTGATCGAAAGGGATCGCAGCAGCGATAAAGTGCTGCTGCATGAGCCGTTCCTGTTGATGACCTATTCACCTGGGGAACGCCTCATCCATCTTGAATGGAACGGCCATGCCACCAGCTCGCAATACCGCAGCAGCCTTGAACTTGCAGTGAATTTCGTGGCGAAGCATGATGTGCACCTCTGGCTCGCCGACCTGCGCGGCATGACGGCGATCCTGCAGGCCGATGAAACATGGGCGAACGAACATTGGTTCCCCAAGCTCTTCGCAACGCCGCTGGAGAAAATGGCGATCATCCATTCGAAGGATTACTTCAACCAGACCAGTGTGGCCCGATCTTTCCGCAAAGTGGGCGGGAAGCTCACCTTCAAGGTCGCCGATCTTACGGACATGAAAAAAGCGCTTGACTGGCTCCATGCACGTGAGGCCGTGAGCGCCTGATCGATCCATCAACGAACAAGAACGAGTGAACAAATGCGTTGGCGTGGCAGACAAGGTAGCGGCAATGTGCAGGATCGGCGTGGCATGGCAGGCCCCATGGCCGTAGGTGGCGGCATCATAGGGGTGATCGTTCTCCTGTTGAACGCATTCCTCGGCGGCGATGTGGACATCTCCCAATTACAGGCACCCCAGGCAAGGGAACTTTCGCCAGAGGAAAAGGCCGCTGAAGATGAGATGGCGCAGTTCGTGAGCGTGGTGCTCAAGGAGACCGAGGATGTTTGGAACGAGCAATTCGCCCGCGCTGGCCGCGATTATGCCGAACCCACGCTCGTGCTCTTTTCCGGCGCGGTACAGTCCGCTTGCGGATCGGCGAGCAGCGCCAGCGGGCCGTTCTACTGCCCCGGCGATCAGCAGCTGTACATCGATCTTTCGTTCTACGATGAATTGAGGGAGCGTTTCGGCGCGCCCGGTGATTTCGCCATGGCGTACGTGGTGGCGCATGAGGTCGGTCACCACGTGCAGACCCTGATGGGCACCACGGAGAAGATGGCTCAATTGCGTGCGCAAGGCATCAGCAAGGAAGAGTACAACGCCTATTCCGTGCGCTTCGAGCTGCAGGCTGATTTCCTTGCCGGTGTGTGGGCCCACCATACAGCGCGCAAAGACCTGTTGGACGCCGGTGACATAGAGGAAGCTCTGCGTGCTGCCAACGCGATCGGCGACGATCGGATACAGAAGCAGACGCAGGGCCATGTGGTTCCCGAATCGTTCACACATGGAACCTCCGAGCAGCGCATGTACTGGTTCAAACGCGGTTACGAGACCGGTGATCTGGGCCAGGGCGATACGTTCGCCTCGGATCGCTGACACGGAATTTTCCTGCGGTATTCCGGCATCCCCGGCAACTATTCCTTTCCCACTACGTCATATTGATGTAGCCTTAGGTGAAGGTCCATCAGCATGCGATCGGGATCGACATACCACTTTACGCTGATCGTAAGCGTAACAGCCACTTTATTCTGCTTTTGTACCGAAGGTTTTTCGCAAGCGGAACGCACTTTCCTGTTCCGCGAGACCTCTTCCGGGGCTTTGGATCGCCTTGAGCAAAAGCAACTGATCGAGTTCGCGCATGCGCTCGATCAAGACATGAGGATCTCCTTCGATGGCGATCTGTTGAAACTCCGTTCCACAACGGATGTGGATCCCGGCCAGCTCCTCGCCGAACTGAACAACAGCGGCATCGGCGTATTCGAAAGCGTACAGCCTGCCACTTCACGCGAAGCGCTGCGATCCACAGCTATTCCAGCACCAACGTCCGCGAACGAGGGGCGCAACGGGCCATGAAGCATTCCGCCTCCATAGCATCCCTGGTGATCGTGCTATGCACCGGTGCGCTGGAAAGCCTTGGACAAGGTTGCGGAACAACGGTGTACGATACCGGCGGCGCAGGCGGCAATTACGGCAACAACCAGAACCTCACCTGGACCTACTGCCCACCAGCCGGGCAGGTGATGACGATGACCTTCACCAGCTTCAGCACGGAAGCGAATTGGGATGAACTTTCGATCCACAATGGCCCGAACAACGCCTCGCCTCAAGTAGGGCCCACCTATTCCGGCACCACACTTCCGCCCTCCTTCACCGGTCCCGTGGGCGGTTGCATCACGCTCTGGTTCACTTCGGACAACTCTATCGTACGCCCGGGTTGGAGCGCGAACATCACCTGCGGGCCACCGCCTCCCCCACCCGCTGGAGACTGTGTGTATACGCTCACCCTGAACGATTCCTGGGGAGATGGCTGGGGATCATCCTATGTGGCGGTGAGCATCAATGGTGGTGCTGCGCAGAATTACACCGTGACAGGTACCACCAACACGGTCCAGATCGGCGTGTTCATCGGGCAGACCATCACGTTGAGCTACAACAATTCCGGCGGCTGGCAGAACGAGAATTCATACACGCTTACCCAAAGCGGCGGGCTGCTCTTCGCGTCTGGAACACCGCCGGCGGCGGGTACCGTGTATGCGGCCAGCGTGGATTGTGTGCCGCCACCGGCGCCGCCCGAGGATTGCATCGGTGCGACCACCATCTGCAACAACCAAAGCTTCAACAGCAATGCGAACGGCAACGGAGCGGTCGCCGATCTCACCACAACCACGGCTGGCTGTCTTCTGAGCACCGAACAACAAGGAACCTGGTATACGTTCTCACCGAGTTCAGCGGGAACGGTGGCCTTCACCTTGAATCCGACCAACCCTGCGGATGATTATGATTTCGCGTTGTGGGGACCGTATCCGCCGGGAAGCAACACCGGTACGATCTGTCCGCCCACCACGACACCGTTGCGATGTTCGTACGCTGCACCCAGTGGCGCCACGGGATTGAGCATGACCGCGAACGACCTGAGCGAAAATGCGCTCGGCGATAAATGGGTGCGCTACCTCAACGTGCTCGTCGATCAGGTGTATGTATTGTACATCAGCAATTATTCGCAGAGCGGCCAATCGTTCAGCCTTACCTGGAACCTGGGCGCCGGCGCTTCGCTGGATTGCACGATCCTGCCGGTGGAATTTATGGCCTTCAATGCGATCGCGAAGGAGCACGAGGTGTTGTTGGACTGGAGCACCGCGAGCGAAGCGGAAAGTGACCACTTCATCGTGGAGCGATCGGGTGATGGGATCGATTTCCGGATGATCGGATCGGTGCAGGCTGCCGGCGATCCAACCACTTCCCACCTTTATCACTTCATCGATCCTTCACCTTCCATCGGCACGAACCATTATCGCCTGCAGCAAGTGGAACTTTCCGGCGATCGCCGCACGAGCGAAGTGCGTGTGGTGGAGATGAAAGGCGATGCCTTGTTCGTACAACCGAACCCTGTGGAGGATGTGGCGCTGATCGGTGCAGGCACCGGGAGGTTCGTGAAACTGCAATTGTTCGACATGTATGGCCGGCTCCTGCTTGAGAAAAGCACCGCGGGTGCCACACCGATCATGCTTGATGTTCGATCGGTGCCCACCGGAAGTTATGTGGTACACCTGATCTCCACCGACGGCGAGCGGCACGTGCTGCCACCGATCGTTCGCAATTAGCATCACTTCAGATCCCATGTGATCGGCAGGTCTGCGGGCGTAGGATCCCTCGAACGTACTTCACAAAGAACGTACGGTAAAGCGCGCACTGCCGGATGGCCGACACTTCATTAATTCGTAGCGACAACCAGATCGATGTTCCTCCGTCTTTGGGGAACATGGTTCTGCGATGTGATCCTTACATTCCTTAGATCGACCACATGCGCGAACAACTACTCCGTACCCTTCTTCTCCTTCTTGTTCCGGCAGCGAACGCCCTGGCCCAGCAGCCTCCTGATTGTAACAACTGTGCCTGTGCGATCCCAGGCGCCGGCATGCTCGGGAACACGTTGTTCACCCAGGCGGATGAACCAGTGTGCAATGGTGCGGCCACGAATTATTCCATCGATGTGAATGGATACATCCGCTTCCATGGATCACCCGGGAAACATTACACATTCTCGCTCTGCGCGAACCCGGAGAACACGATCGCATTCATCACCACCAACACGACCATCCCTTCGGTATTGAAATGCGATGATGACAGTTGTGGAACTGTTGACGGCCCGGCCCAGGTGGATTTTATTCCACCCACCGCCGGAACCTACCGGTTGTATGTCTTCCATCATAACTGCGGTAACATCTTTCCAGAAGGTACGTTCATGGATCTGGAAGTGACCTGTTCACCTGCCGTTCCACCGCTGAACGATGATCCCTGCGATGCGATCGAACTGGCTGTGGGTGCGGAATGCATGCCGGTGAGCGCGGACACACGCGCAGCGACTCCCACCAACAACATTCCCCTGCCTGGATGTACCGGTGCATTATACCAGGGTGGTGACGTATGGTTCACTGCAGAGATCCCCGCTTCGGGACTGCTTGGCATTCGCACCGAAGAGATTACGATCTGCGCCGGCGCATTCCAGTTTTATACCTCAAGCAACTGCGTTGGTCCGTTCACAGCACTTCAAAATACATGTACCCTCGTTGGCAACACCGGTCCGGGCAGTGAGCCTGCGATCGTATTTGATGCCGCCGCGGCCGGGCTTTCCACAGGCGATGACGTGTACATACGCTATTGGGAACGGAACAACAATGAACCGGGCACCTTTACCATTTGTGCGTACGAGGTGGTACCGCCGGAATATGATGAGCCGTGCGGTGCGGTCGCGCTCGCGGTGAACGAGGCATGCACGCCGCTGATCATCGAGACCGGGAACACTTCGCCATTGGCCACGGTTACCGCACCTGAGGTCGCCGCCAACTGCGGCGCACCTGCGGGGAACGATTCCTGGTTCAGCGTGGTGGTGCCCTCGCCGTTGCCCACGAATGGCTTCAACGTTACCGTGAGCGATGGCACCATCACCGATGCAGCCATGGCCTGGTACACACTGGAGAGCGGAAGCATCTGCGGACCGGGCGTGCTCAACGAGATCGCCTGCTCGGCCACCGGTTCGATCCAAAGCACCGATGTGGCAGGACCGGTCGTTCCCGGCACTACGATCTACGTGCGCGTGTGGAGTGAAGACCCGTGGTATGGAACCTTCGGCATCTGCGCACAGATCACGCCTTCACCGCTCAACGATGATCCCTGTGGAGCGTTCCCACTTGCAGTATCGTTCGGTTGCGTGCCATCACAATTCAGCAATGCATTCGCCACACCGACCGGCACCGCGCCGATCGGCACCGCGATCGTTCCCGATCCAGGTTGCGGTACGCCTGACGCCGATGTATGGTTCACCGCGCAGGTGCCCGCCGATGGCATGATCCAGCTTTCCACCGAAGGAGCTGAATTGAACGATGCCGCGATGGCCGTGTACCGCCGGATCACCGGAAGTTGCGACGGCGCGGATCTGCAACTGGAAGAGATCGGATGCACCGCCGATGGATCGATGCCTGAACTTCTTCTGGAGAATGCTGTGCCCGGTGAGATCATCTATATACGTGTATGGCGCGAAGGCGGCGCAGATGGCACTTTCAATCTCTGCGCAGGCAATACCGGAGAACCTGAAGGTGATTGCTCTTATCAATTCACTTTGAACGATACTGGTGGTGATGGCTGGCAGGGTAGTTACATCACCGTTTGCATCGACGGCGATTGCGCAGTCTATACGGTGCTTGGTGGATCGACAACGGTATCGATCGGCGCGAATGTTGGCCAGACGCTCATGGTAAGTTACACGGCCGTTGGCGGACAACAGTTCCAGAACAGTTTCACCATTACACAGTTCGGGGTCCCACAATACGTGAGCGGCTTCAGTCCTTCCCAGGGTTTGGTGTATGCGGCCGGGGTGAATTGCGATCCGCCACCACCCTCGCCGGCTGATTGCATCGATGGCACTTTCCTCTGTTCTTCGCAAGGAACGTTCTCCTTCCAGCCTTTCTCGTTCCAGCAGACTTCCGATCTGAACGATCAGAATCGTGGCTGCCTTGGCGAAGAGAACCGCGGACATTGGTTCTTCTTCCACACCGGCTGGAATACGCCAGGGGGCAGCTCACTTGCCTTCACGTTCAATACCGGTGGCGGCAACGTTGATTTTGCGATCTGGGGACCGTACTACCCCGCAGGGTTCGGGCCGCCCGATGCGCTGGTGTGGCAGGGTGAAGAGAACACCTGTGTTCCCGCGGGTGAACCGATCCGTTGTTCATCGGCGATCACCGACGGCGTTACAGGGATGCAGTACGCTGCGGAACTTCCGCCGAGCGAAGGTGCGGAGGGCACAGGCTTCGTGCGGCCGTTGAGCACGGAACCGAACCAGGTGTACATCATGTACGTGGATGTGCCCGAGGAGATCCCCGGTCCCATTTCGATCGGATTCCCGCTCGCTCCAGCGGAATTCCAACCTATGGGCCAGATCGATTGTGATGACCTGCCCACTTCGATCGAAGACCGATCCACGAACGAGCTGCTGATCTTCCCCAACCCGAATAACGGCGACCTCACGATCCGATCGGCGGAACCATTCCATGGCGAAATGCGCCTGATCGATCTCGGTGGAAGGATCGTTCAAAGCGAGAACATCGCACTACCTGCAGGCTCCGATCGGGAAGTTTCGATCGGATCATCGATCGCGGATGGTGTATACGAATTGCAATTGATCGGCACCGATCGGACCCGATCGGAAAAGATCCTCATTCAACGTTGAACTTTAAATTGGTGGGTCATGATCAAGCATCTGTTGTTCACTCTTACGATCGTAGTGCTCTCAACCCTGGAGGCTGGCGCCCAGCAACCGGCGGATTGTGGTAACTGTGTATGCAATATTCCTACGACTATGACGGGAATGACGCTTTACGGATCAGCCGATCAGCCGGCATGCGATCCGACCATGCCGGCGACATTCACGGCCGATGTGAGCGAATTCCTGAGATTCTATGCGGAAACAGGTAAACGCTACACTGTATCGCTCTGCTCGAACAGTGCCAACACGATGCTCTATATAACGACCAATACTACTATTCCTGGCATATTGAATTGCGATGATGATGCATGTGGCACGGTCGACGGTCCTTCGGCGCAATGGTTCATTCCAATGCAGAACAACACCTATCGGATCTATGTGTTCAATGGCAGTTGCGCCGCAATTTACCCCGAGGGTACCATGATGGATGTGACCATCACATGTACGCCCACCCCGCCTCCACCGAACGATGACCCTTGCGGTGCGATCGCCCTTTTGACGAACTCACCTGATTGCAATTTCATTCAAGGCACTACCATTGGAACCACCAATTCCGCAACGGTGAATCCAGCTATCGGTGGACCCCCGAGTTGTTCAGGTGCCCTTTATCAGGGATACGATGTTTGGTACACTGCCACTGTTCCAGCTTCCGGGTTGATCGGCATATATACGGCCGAGGATAGCCTTTGTGCTGGTGCATTCCAACTCTATTCGGCAACCTCGTGTACAGGAACGTTCACAGCGCTTCCTGGTAGCTGCACGACCTTCGGTCTCGCTGGTCCAATTTCGGAACCCGCGCTGATCTTCGATGCCCAGTCCGCTGGTCTGGCCGTGGGTGAAACCGTCTACATTCGCTACTGGGAACGCAATGGCAACGAGAACGGCAACTTCAGCATCTGCGCGTTCGATGGAGTGGATTTCGTGGGGATCGATGAGAACCTGGCCGATCAGCTCTTCTCCATTTACCCCAACCCCAACAACGGCGGTTTCACGCTCGTGAACAACGGCTTCGGTGCGGATCTCGATCTGCAACTGCTCGATGCCGCTGGCCGTACCGTTCACCGCCAGGCCTTGCGCCTTGGCCGCGGGGCCACAACCCAGATCGATCCCGTGGCGGAAATTGCTCCCGGTATCTACCGGGTACAGGTGACCAGCGGTGATGTGATCGGAAGCCTGCCCATGGTGGTACACTGAGGGTTATCCACAGCGTAAG
>JAEYYE010000113.1 GCA_023430945.1 Bacteroidota bacterium | reverse complement strand
ACGTGATCGGGCCGCTCGCGGCGAACATCCGCATCAAGGGCCGTGGTCGCGATCTGCCCGGAATGCGGGCGGAACTCGATGGAACCTTCCCGATGTTCACGTTCGAGGGTAGAAAGATCACCGGGATCACGGCCAACGGGGTTCTGGAGCGGGATCTTTTCAACGGAAAACTGCAGGTCGATGATGAGCACATGATGATGAAGTTCGAAGGGCTCGCCGATCTGCGCGGGCGCTGGCCGCAGGTTGATTTCGATGCGCAGATCCAGCACCTGGACCTGCGCGCGCTGGGGTTGGCACCGAACGAAGGATACAGCACGCTGAGCATGCTCGTGAACGTGAACGGGCGGTTATCACCGGACAGCCTGCTGGGCCGGCTTGAAGCTGAAAAAGTATCGTACTGCAACGATCGCGGCGAACATGAACTGGGTGACATCATCATTCGCAGCGGGCGTACACAGGGACGCAACGTCCTCGAGCTCGATGCCGATTTCGCCGATGCCACCATAACCGGCGATTTCCTTCCCACGAAGATCGCCGGATCGGTGACCGATCTTCTGCACGGTGTGTTCCCTTCATTGCGGAACGGCACGCGTTACACGGCGGCGGAACAGGACCTCACGTTCGAGATCTACACCAAACACACCGCGCAAATGCTCGATCTTTTCGTACCCGGAATGGTGATCGATTCGGGTGCGGTGATCACGGGCGGCCTCAATAGCATTGAAAAGGATATCGGGCTGAACGCGGAAGTGCCGGGAGTGAGATACAGGGACATCTATGCCAGCGATCTGCGGATCATCGTGGAGAAGACCATGGACGTGCTCGCCTTCCGCATTGAAAGTCCCGAGCAGGTATGGAAGGATAGTGTGAAATTCATCGGCACGAGCATTACGGGGAAGGGTTACCAGGATGAAATGGAGCTTGCGCTGGGTTGGGAAAGTTCCAGCAGCGGCACCAATGGGAAGATCTCGGTCGTGGGCGAAGTGCTCGGGAGGAATTCCTTCGCGCTGATGCTGCAACCTTCGCAGATCCATCTGGGGCGCGGCAATTGGGCGAACCAGGAGGTGGCGTACATAACGATCGATACGAGCACGGTGCGCATCGATTCACTCGTCCTGCAGAACGAGCGTCAACTCCTTGTGATCGATGGTATGATCTCGAAGGATCCGGAGGCATCGCTCACCGTTCTTTTCGATGGCGTCACGCTGGAGAATCTCGATCCGTTCATCGCGAAGCCCGATCTGAGCGGATCGCTCACCGGCAATGGCAGGGTGCATGATCTGTATCGATCGCCGGTGATCACGAGCCAACTTCGGGTCGACAGCCTCGCGATCGATCGTTATCCGATCGGCGACCTTCTCTTCAATGCAGGCTGGGCGCAGGGAAAGCGATCCATCGATGTGATGGGCCGCGTTGAACGTGACGATATCAAGGCGCTTGATTTCGGCGGGATCGTCGTTCTTGACGAAGAGAAGACACTTGATCTCGATCTGGTGATGGATCGGTTCGATCTAACGTTCATCGAGCCATACCTGCCTTCAGGTTTGAGCGATATCCAGGGCAACATCTCCGGCGTGATCGCGGTGGATGGAAAGCTTGCCGAGCCACAGGTGAACGGCGAAGTGGATCTGGTGGGTGCGGGGCTGCGGATCGATTACCTCAACACGCTCTACACCTTCGATAACAAGGTGATGATCCGGCCGGACATGTTCGCCATGGACGAAGTGACCGTGAAGGATGAGGAGGGCAACACCGGCAAGCTCGGTGCAACACTGATCCATCACGGGTTGAAGGATTGGAACTTCGACATCTGGGGCACCATGAACGGAATGAAGGTATTGAACACCACGCTCGATCGGAACGAATTGTTCTACGGAACCGCCTATGGTTTCGGTGAATTCTCCGTAAGCGGATATTCCGGAGGAATGGAGATCAACGTGGATGCGCGCACCGCTGAAGGCACCGACATCCATTTCCCGATCGGTGGAAGCACGGAAGTTTCGGATATCGGTTTCATCAACTTCATTTCCAGCGATAGCACGGCTGAGGAAGAACAAGCCGTGGACCTTTCAGGGATCGCACTGGACATGAACATCGAGGTGACACCGGATGCGCACTTCGAACTGATCTTCGATCCAACGGTCGGTGACATTCTTTCCGGTCGCGGCCAGGGCAACATCGCCATGGGGATCACGCCCAGCGGGCGATTCGATATGCGCGGCCAGGTGGAGATCAGCGATGGGGATTATCTCTTCACGCTGCGCAATGTGGTGAACAAGCGTTTCCAGCTGGAGCCCGGCGGAAGGATCGTCTGGTACGGCGATCCACTGAACGCACAGCTCGATCTGGAAGCGACTTATCGGGTGCGTGCGCCGCTGTACGACATCATGTACGACAAGAACGAAGCGTACAGGAGAAGAGTGCCGATCGATGTCGTGATGCAATTGCGCGAGAGGCTGCTCAACCCGGAGATCAACTTCGCCATAAAGTTGCCCAGCGTTGATGAAGCGGTGCGCACGCAGGTGAACAGTGCGATCGCCACGCAGGATGAATTGAACAAGCAGGTATTCGCGTTGATCGTGCTGAACAGGTTCGTGCCACCACCGAACCAGGGCGAAGCGCCGCCGGGATCGAGCACCGGCAGTGCCGTGGCAAGTACCACCACGAGCGAACTGCTCAGCAGCCAGGTGAGCAACTGGCTTTCCCGCCTCAGCAACGATTTCGACCTGGGGGTGAACTACAGGCCGGGCGATAACATCACGAACGATGAGCTGGAGGTGGCAGTGAGCACGCAGCTATTCGCAGAACGGCTTCTGCTAAGCACGAATCTTGGCGTCGCTTATGGCCAGCAGGCCACGCAGAACAGCAACACGCTGATCGGCGATTTCCAGGTGGAATACCTGCTCACGCAGGATGGCAAGTTGCGGTTGAAGGCCTTCAGCCAGAGCAACGACCGCAACCTGAACCGAGCGGATCAAGCGCTTACCACGCAAGGAGCTGGTCTCGCCTATCGCGAGGAATTCGATCGGTTCGGGGAGTTCATCCAGCAGGTGCTCAACATCTTCCGGCCCGAACACAAGGATCGGAAATTCAACTGAGCTACATGCTCAACTGGTGGCCCAGCTTGTCGCGTTTCGTCTGCAGATATTTCCGGTTGTGATCGTTCGCCTTGATCTCGATCGGAACATTCTCCACGATCTCCAATCCGTAACCGACGAGACCGGTGCGCTTCCGCGGATTGTTCGTCAACAAACGCATCTTGCGCACACCCAGATCGTGCAGGATCTGGGCACCAACGCCATAATCACGCGCATCCATGTCGAAGCCGAGCATCACGTTCGCTTCCACCGTATCGGCGCCTTGCTCCTGTAGTTTGTAGGCCTTCAGTTTGTTAAGCAGACCGATCCCGCGGCCTTCCTGCTGCATGTACACGATCACACCTTTTCCTTCACGCTCGATCATCTCCATGGCCTGGTGCAACTGCGGTCCGCAATCACAACGGCACGATCCGAAGATGTCGCCGGTAACACAGGATGAATGCACGCGCACGAGCACGGGTTCATTCGGTTCCCAATGGCCTTTCACCAGGGCGAGATGATCATCGCCGGTGGTCGTCTGCTTGTACGCGACCAGATCGAAATTCCCATGACGTGTCGGCAGTTTCACGTCCACCTGCCTTTCCACGAGCCGTTCCGTGCGCATGCGGTAAGCAACGAGATCTTCGATGCTGATCAGTTTCAACCCGAACTGCTTTGCGATCACGCGGAGCTCCGGAAGTCGCGCCATCGTACCATCATCGTTCATGATCTCCACGATCAATCCCGCTGGTTCGAAACCGGCCAGACGTGCCAGATCAACGGCCGCTTCGGTATGTCCGGTGCGACGAAGCACGCCGCCTTTGCGGGCCTTCAACGGAAAGATGTGTCCCGGCCGCGCAAGGTCTTCCGCCTTCGTCGCGGGATCGATCAAGGCCAGCATCGTCTTGCTCCGATCGGTGGCGCTTATGCCCGTGCTGGTGCCATGGCCCTTCAGATCCACGCTCACGGTGAACGGCGTTTCGTGAAGGGCGGTGTTGTCGCGCACCATCAACTCGAGACCCAGTTCCTCGCAGCGCTCTTCGGTAAGCGGCGCACAGATCAACCCGCGGCCATGCTTCGCCATGAAGTTGATCACCTCGGGTGTCGCATTCCGTGCTGCGGTCACGAAATCGCCTTCATTCTCCCGATCCTCATCATCCACCACGATCACCACCTTTCCCTGGCGGATGTCCTCAATGGCGTCCTCGATCCGATCGAAGGTCTTGCTCATGCTTTCAAAATGGATGCAAAGGTACGGCACCGCTGCTTTTGGGCGTTCCGGCCCCAGAGCGGGCCGTCGGGCTGTTCGTTCCAAGTACTCGGCCGTCAAAAGCACGGCCTGCGGGCTTTCCACTGCCATCCCTAACGCGACCCTGGAAATGATCAATGATCAATATCCAATATCCAATGATCAACTTCCGACTTCCGACTTCCGACTTCCGACTTCTGACTCACGACTCACGACTCACGACTCACCACTCACGACCTCACGAGCACTTCCCTCCGCGCGATCATTCCCTCCAACGTCGCTGCAGCGCGGTCCCAGTCGAAATGTTCCCGCACGAAATGGTGGCCTTCCGCGGCGATCCGTGCGCGTTCATCTTCATCGTTCAGCAGGCGAAGGATGTGATCGGCATATTCCTGCGGGGTGTTCCCGATCAGGATCGCTTCACCCGCCGGTGCGCCTACAGCATTGTTAGCCAGCGCCGAGGTGATGCAGGGTATCCGCATGGCCATCGCTTCGAGCAGTTTGTTCTGCAAGCCGGTACCGATCTGCATCGGTGCCACGAAGATCCTTGCCTGCGCGTACGATGATCGGATATCCTTCACCCAACCTGTCACTGTGATCCGCGGATCGGTGCGCG
>JAEYYE010000007.1 GCA_023430945.1 Bacteroidota bacterium | reverse complement strand
AGATGCAATTCGCGGATTTCGTGAGCGAGGGCATCACCCAGATCTGCAACAACCTGGCGAAGATCCATTACCGCTGGGGCCAGAACGCCGATGTGGTGGTGCGCATGCCGACCGGTGCTGGCGTTGGTGCCGGACCATTCCACAGCCAGAGCAACGAGATGTGGTTCGTGAAGACACCCGGACTGAAGGTGGTGTATCCGAGCAATCCTTATGATGCGAAAGGATTATTGATGGCCGCCTTCGACGATCCCAACCCGGTGATGTTCTTCGAGCACAAGGCGATGTACCGCAGCATTAACGGCGCCGTGCCGGAAGAGCCATACATGGTGCCTTTCGGAAAGGCCCGCGTGGTGCGCGAGGGCGAAGCGATGAGCATCATAACGTACGGCATGGGCGTGCACTGGGCGGTTGATGTACAGAAGGAAACCGGCATTGACATCGAGATCGTCGATCTTCGCACGTTGGTGCCGCTGGATGTGGAGACCATCCTGGCCAGTGTGAAGAAGACCGGGCGCGCGCTGCTCCTCCACGAGGATACGCTGATGGCCGGTTTCGGTGGCGAACTGGCCGCGATCATCGCCGAGCATGCGTTCGAATACCTGGATGCACCGATCGTGCGTGTGGCCAGCTGGGATACTCCTGTGCCGTTCGCAATCCCGCTGGAACAGGGTTTTCTGCCGAAGGGCAGGTTGAAGACGGCGGTGGAGCGGTTAGTGGGGTATTAAAGGATGCCAGAGGATGTTCGAATTCATCAATTTCTACAAGTGGCTTGATCACAGGGCCACTTCCTTGAAGGCTGCCGGATATTACGTTGATCTACATCGGATGGATCTGCCGGAACGCTCATGTCTTCTACGAATTGAAAGCACGAAATATTTAGGCGAGATCATTGTATGGTCTACCGGTTTATGTGATGAGGTGATGAAGCGTCGCAAGAAATGAATCGGGC
The DNA here is from genome assembly GCA_023430945.1 of Bacteroidota bacterium. Taxonomy (GTDB): domain Bacteria; phylum Bacteroidota; class Bacteroidia; order Flavobacteriales_F; family PHOS-HE28; genus PHOS-HE28. Next base: position 3,934 of record JAEYYE010000007.1, on the reverse strand, counting down.
GATATATTGGACGATCGAGGCTCATCGGTCGTTCAAAGAGATTTACGGATATATAGAAAGTGTATGGGGGCGGAATGTAGCCGATGCTTTCGCCGAGGACGTTATACGATCGGCCTATTGGATATCTTTCCGAATGGTGGTGTATTGGAAGTTGCTGATAAGGCGATCAGGAGTATTCCGGTCGGACGGCATGTGAGACTATTCTATCGATACACAGAGGATTCATTGTTCGTTTTGGAGTTCATCGATATGCGCAGCAGGCGGTTCCAAAGGATCCGAAAGAAATGATGTTCCGCATAACTTACCACCCATGTCCAACGCACAACTGCAACTACGGATCGATAAGGTCTTGAAGGCCGAAGGGATCGAAGCCGAACAAAAGAAGATGTTCGGCGGTGCAGCGTTCATGGTGAATGGGAACATGAGCGTTGGCATCACGAACAAAGGCGATCTCATGGTGCGCGTGGATCCCGAGCGGATCGATGAAGTGCTGGAATGGCCGGGCGCCGATCGCATGTCGATGGGTAACAAAGTGATGAAGGGATTTCTATTTGTTGATACCAATGCCGTTGAGAGTGATGCAGCGCTGAAGAAATGGATCAAGCTTTCGCTGCAGTACATTCAAAAGCTTCCGCCTAAAGTTGCGAAGTCTGGTAAAACAGCACCGAAGACAACGGGATCTCGGGCGGGCAAGGCTTCTCCTTCCGTGAAGAAGTCCAATGGTTGATCGTCCTGCTTCGATCCGGATCAGCCCTCGGCCTGCACGATGAACCATAGGTTGCCGTGCCTGTCCTCAAAGCCCGATCCATAGCCATACTCCTTTCTTTCCGGTGGCATCAGTTCTGTCACTTCCAGGTGAAGTGCGCGAGCATGCACAGCGTCCACATTATCCACGTAGAGGTAGATCGCAGCCGATTTTTCAGGCCACTGGGGATTGGCTTCGGCGAACATGATCACCCCGTTGTTGATGCGGATCTCGCCATGCCTCACCTTTCCATCATCGGTCTGTGTGATGGACTGTTCGACGGCACCGAACACATCCTTGGTGAATTTCAGCAATGCCCACGCATCCTTCACGATCAGGTACGGCATCACAGGCTGGTATTGCGGCGGTATCTGCATGGTATGGGTGATGAGAGCGGAAGATAACCGCACCCTTTTACCTTCGGCCGCAATGTCGGTGTACACTGTAAGGATCCTGAAGTCGGAATTCATCACTCCGGACGTGAAACGATTTGTGGTAACGAAGCCCGCAGGCCTCACGTTCCTGCCGGGGCAGGGTTGCATGCTGGCCATCGATCAGGACGTTTGGCGCGACATGTGGCGGCCTTTCACCTTCACTTCGCTGCCCGAAGCGCGCACCTTGGAATTCATCGTGAAGATCTACGATGAGCGCCAGGGTGTAACCCGGATGATGGGACTGCTAAGGAAGGATGACAAACTTCTCGTGAAGGATGTTTTCGGTACGATCACGTACAAGGGACCAGGAACTTTCTTCGCGGCGGGTGCCGGCATCACGCCATTCATTCCCATTTTCCGCGATCTGTACAAGAAGAAAACGCTGGGCGATTGCACACTGATCTATTCCAACAAGACCGTGTATGATGTGATCCTCGATCGGGAGCTTTCCAAGATGCTGGGCAAACGCTACCTGAACATCTTCACACGGCAGCACGTGGTTGGCTTCCAGGAGCGACGGATCGATCGCGACCTGTTGGTCACCCTGGTCCAGAATTTCGATCGTTATTTCTATATCTGTGGCCCACAGGCGTTCGTGGACAACATCAATGGTATGTTGATCGCTCTGGGCGCCAGTGCCGAATCGCTCGTGTTCGAAAGTTGATCGCGCGGGATGGGAAGGATGACTTGAGTGGGGATAGATCACCCCGATCAAGGATCGGTTGTTCGTGAACGGTATCCGCTGGCATTCCAGCGGTAAGGCCGATCTGCGTTCTTCGGCGTGGGGTTTGTTCCGAGCGCGTGAAACTTTTCGGCCTACCCATTCGTATATTCCAATACCATCCGTACCATGACCAAGCTTTACACCATCTCGAAAGCTCTGTGTTTCATGGCAACGATACCGGCTCAGATCGCCGTGGCCCAGTTGCCTTATACCTACACCAATTCCGTTCCACCGCATTCCAGTCGCGAATACCGTGTTTGGGAGAATCTTGAATTGAACGGTGATACGGTACACATCATCACTACGGGCACTGATGTGGTCTGGGATCTTACCAGCCTCGATCTCAACGAGCCTTTCAACCATACCATCTATTTCGAACCGGCCAACGCTACGGCCTACCATAGTACCTTCCCGCTGGCGAACGTGGTACAGTGGGAGACCGATGCGGCCGGGGATTCGTATTACAACTACTTCAACAATTCACCTTTTGAGTTGCGTCTGCTCGGCGGCGTGCATGTGGCCGGCGGCACACCGGAGGTCGTGGAATTCTGCCCGGATCCGTTCCTGATCATGGATTATCCCATGTCCATCGGTTCCGGTGTGCAGCATGTGTACGATTGTGAAGCCGGCAACGGCGAGATCGACAATTGGGTGATCATGGCAACCGGCCGGGTGGTGTTCGATGGTGGTTCGATCGATGACCTGGTCCTATGGCGATCGATCTTCACCGGCCCCACTTCGGTGACCACATCTTATTTCTGGACACAGCTGGACAACATGCTCTATCCGGTGGTGCGGTACATGCCGGGCACACACCTCAAGATCCGTGAGCCGCTCTCCGAAGCGCCCATCGGCATTGAAGAGACCGCAGGCGACCATACATCGATCGATGTTTATCCGAACCCTGCATTGGATAACCTAACCGTGGTGATCGCTGAAGCCGGATCGACGCGGATCGTGGTGCGTGATGCGATCGGCCGCGTGGTGAAGGAGATCACCGTTCAAGCAGCAGAACGCAAGAATTTGAACGTGGCCGATCTCAAGCCGGGTGCTTATTCGATCGAAACGATCGGAGATGGAACAAGGGGCCGGGCGATGTTCGTGAAGCAGTAAGCCTCAGCGCCCCGATCGCACCAATTCGATCATCCGATCGGTCCGATCCGGTGCGATCCAATTCCAATCCCTGTCGCGCCGCAACCAGGTGAGTTGCCGTTTTGAGTAGTTGCGCGAATGCTGTTTGATCAGATCGATCGCCCGGAAGAGGCTGCTCCCGCCATCGAAATGATCGAACAATTCACGGTAGCCCACCGTGCGCAAAGCATTCAGATCACGGTAGGGTAGAAGCGACCGGGCCTCCTCGATCAACCCCTGCTTCACCATTCGATCCACGCGCTGATCGATGCGTGCATACAATTCCTTTCTCGGCAGGTCCATGGCGATGCGAACTATGCGCAGGTCGGTACGATCGTCCGGTCCGGACCGGTGGGCGCTCGCTGGCCTCCCGCTCAAAACACATATCTCGAGCGCGCGGATCACACGTTGCGGATTTCTTCGATCGATCTTTTCCCATGTGATCGGATCGATGGTGCTCAATTCCTCCAGAAGCGGAGCAAGGCCATGTTCCTTCCACCGCAATCGCAGTTTTTCGCGCAGCCTGATGTCTGAAACAGGCAGTGGATCGAACCCTTTGATCAACGCATCGATGTAAAGGCCGCTTCCGCCCACAACGATCGCGATGCCATGCCGGTGGATGATCTGTTGCAGTACCGGTTCAGCTGCGCGGGCAAAGGCACCGGCGCTCCACATTTCCGTCAATTCCAGGTGTGCGATGAAATGGTGCGGGATCCCTTGTAATTCCTCCAGTGTCGGCCGTGCTGTCCCGATACGCATCGCGTGATAGAACTGGCGGGAATCGGCGCTGATCACTTCGGTTCCGAGCTCTCTGGCCAGGTCGATCGCGACGCCCGTTTTGCCCGAAGCCGTGGGCCCACCGATCACCACCAAGGTGCCTTTCGGGCTTGTTCCCTCAAC
>JAEYYE010000343.1 GCA_023430945.1 Bacteroidota bacterium | reverse complement strand
CGATGCGATCGCGGAAGTCATCCGCCGCGAAGGCCGGATCGATGTGCTGATCAACAACGCCGGCAATGGGATCCAGGGGCCGATCGAAGACATTTCCAGCGAAATGGCCACACGACTCTTCGATACGAATGTGATCGGTATGCACCGTGTTTGCCGTGCCGTTCTTCCGCATATGCGATCGGTGAAGAGCGGCCTGATCATCAACATCAGCAGCATCGCCGCCAATTTCGGCCTGCCGTACCGCAGTTTCTACAGCGCCACCAAAGCCGCAGTGGATCGCTACGGCGAAGCGCTTTCGATCGAGGTCGCAAGTTTTGGGATCAAGGTGGTTACGGTGCAACCGGGTGAATTCAACACCAACATCGGGAATAAGCGTTTGCGGCCGGAAAAGATCGGCGAAGCGTACGCGAACAATTACGAAAAGGCGATGAAGATCCTTGAGCAAAGCCTTGGTAACAGCCGCGACCCCGATGAACTTGCCCGCGCGATCGCGAAGATCATTTCCGATCCGGCACCGCGATCGGTGTATCATGTCGCGGAAGGAAAACAGAAGCTGAGCGTGCTCGTGAAGAAGCTGTTGCCCGGCCGGATGTTCGAGCGGATGCTGGCGAAACATTTCGAGTAGCTGCATGATCACGTACGAACCGGGCAACTGGATCAAGGCACTTGCGATCCACAAAGCGGATACGTTCCGCAAATTGTTCCCGTGGCTGATCCTCATCGGCATATTCACGTTCGCCGTGGCTTTCCTCGAATTCAAATACCTGCAGATCTCGCAGACCGAACGTGTGAAGAACCTTCCGGTGATGCACAGTCTGCTCGGTTTCGCGATCAGCATGCTGCTCGTCTTTCGCACGAATACGGCCTACGATCGCTGGTGGGAAGGCCGCAAATTGTGGGGACAATTGGTGAACGTGAGCAGGAACCTTGCGATCAAGATCGATACGTTCATGCCTGCGGAGGACAGGAACGTCCGGCGATTTTTCGCAAGCATCATCGGGCTTTTCGCCCATGAGCTCACCCAGCATCTGCAACTGGAGAAGACAAGGCTCGCGCTCGATCAGGCACCACATCCGGAGATCCCGGATTTCGATCGGAGCAAGCATGTTCCCGCGCAGATCGCGGAAAAGATGCAGCGGAGGATCCAGGAACTTTACAGGAACGGAACGATCAGCGGCGAGCAGATGATCACGCTCAACAGCGATCTGGTGCAGTTCCTCGATATCTGCGGTGCATGCGAGCGCATCAAGAACACGCCGATCCCGTATTCCTACAGCAGTTTCCTGAAGAAATTCATCGTGATCTATGTGTTCACGCTGCCCTTCGGATTCGCCTTTTCACTCGGCTACATCGCTGTTCCGGTGGTGATGTTCATCTTCTATGTGATGGCAAGCCTGGAGCTGATCGCCGAGGAGATCGAAGATCCATTCGGTATCGACGCCAATGATCTGCCGACCGGGCGTCTTTCAAAGATCATCGAACGCAACGTGAACGAACTACTCCCCAACGGAGACGATCGTGTTGCGTGAATTTCGACTGAATGCTCGATCCGGCAATTTTTCGCGATAGAGCGTTCGTTCCTGGAGCGATCTACTGGTGCGATGCACGTACCAGACATGGCCATCGTGGACTTTCACTTCCTCCGGGAACGGATGATGGAGCGTGAATGGATCGCTGCTTTTTCCTGTCGTTGGATCGATCTCCTTAAGCCAGATCCGGCTGTTGCGTTGATGGATCGAATAGATCCGCTCCGTGACCGGATCTTGCAGGAGTTCATTCCGCCAGGTGCGATCGGTGTGATGTGCGATCGGAACTTCATCCATCGGCCAGAGCTTTCGATCGAAACGCCTGATCTTTTCGCTGTAATGATCGAAAACGCAGATCGTATCCTCCACCAGGAACAGCGGCGCATACGGCACGCGGTAGTAGAGATCGTTGTGGAAGCCGGTCATATATCCCGCATAGATCTCGCGATCGATGCCCGTCTGCAGTTCCAGGTCCATGGCGATCACTTTATCCCGGCCGCTCATGTATTTGTACTGGCTTCGGAAAAGCTGCATCAGGTGCCGGTCTTCAACGGTGCAGATCGAACGAGTTTCCAGTGTGATCGTATCCAATGCGATGTAGCTGAAAGCAGGATAAGATTCCTCCTGATCGCTTCCGATCAAATGGCCTGCGATCGCGGCTTTCCATTGAAGCAATGAACGCAATGCAGGAAGATCGATCCTCGTGAGCTTGATCCGATCAGTGTAGCGCTCGGCGACGTAAGCATCAGATCTCGTTTCGACGATCGTTCGCTGAAGATGATCATGATGCAGCGCCTTCACATCGCTTTCAAAATAGGCCGAAGCGATCTGCCTGAAAAGCGTGTCGAGAAGATGAAGCCTTGCGCCACGCAGAACTTGTTCGCCAGCGTTCTGCTCGCGATGCCAGAGCTGCGATCGCTCATAGACCAGCACCCACACGCCATCGTCATTGATATGATAAGCGCCAACGTGCAGATCGGCGGGTTGATGGACGATCTGCGGCCCCGGCGTTGTGATCTCGATCGGATCGAGCATGACCATGCGCGGGTCAAGCAGGATCACGAAAGATCCATTTACGAATTCATGACCCGTCATCTCGATTTGAAGTTCTTCGAACGCAACATGCGAAGCGATCAGCTTCACCGGAAAACGTACGCCATCAAGGAACACCTTTCCTTCTTGATCGGAGATCCAGATCATGTGGCTTGAAGGATCGCGCAGATGCACTTTTTCGATCGGCCTTCCGGTGGAGCGATCTTTTAACACGATCGGCGGCAACCCTCCCTGTCCCCACCCCGTCTTGTATAGGAGAAGAGCGGAGAAGACCAGTATGATGCGGCCGATCTGCGTCATCCTACTGGTAAGATACAGACGCTGGCAGGAATGCATAAATGCGATCTGGCGCCGTTGTGAAGAAGGAGCGGAATGTTACGGTACGATCATTACAAACTGCTGGGCATCACGCCCGATGCAACGCTTGCGCAGATCAAGCGCGCCTACCGCGAGCGTGTGAAGAATTGCCATCCCGATGTGAACCCTTCGCCGCGCGCGGCAACCGCATTTCGTGCCGTGCATGAAGCCTATCGCATCTTGAGCGATCCGTTCGAACGGCCGATCTATGATCACCGGCTGAAATTCTACCGGCTTGCGGCCGAAGTGAAACAGGAACAGTTCCAGGCCCGGAAATACGGTCATCATTGGCGATCGAAAAAGACGGTGGAGGAGTTCGCTCATCCGCAGTCACCGCCCAGCAAAGTGGATCGCGCAGCCTTCGCCGGACTTCACCTCACCGGACTCCTCTTCGGGTTGGCGCTGGTGAGCGGCATCCTGATCGGGATCGTATTCCATGGCTGGCCTTTCTCCACGCTGATCTTCACCGTGCTGGGCTTGGCGGTTCTCCCGGATAGTCTACAAGGATTGAAGCCACACGCGGGACGATCGCACGTGTGATCGGATCATAAAGGCTGAACCCGTTCGCGATCGGAACGTTTCCTCGCAAGCAAAAGCGATCCGAGGAAGGTAAGCGCTCCGTTCACAAGCAGTAGCTCAAAGCCGAAACGGTATCCGCCGAAAAGCATCTCCGAATTCCGATCCAGGATGAAGGTGACGATCGGTGAAAGGATCGCTACGACCGGAACCCAGCGATCGCGTACGGAAAAACGCGTGATCATGCCGAATGCGAAAAGGCCGAGCAACGGCCCGTACGTGTATCCGGCGACAATGAAGACGGTCTTGATCACGCTTTCATCGTTCAACGCCTTGAACACGAGGATCAGCAGCACCATTACCACGCTCATGATCACGTGTACACGCTTGCGCAAAGGCACCCTTTCGGCCTCTGGCCGCTTTTCTATCTTCAGAAGATCCACACAGACGGAAGTTGTCAGCGCTGCAAGTGCACTGTCCGCACTGGAATAAGCCGCTGCGATCAACCCAAGTACGAACAGCAAGCCCACCGCGATCGGAAGATGTCCGTCCGTTGCGATCATCGGGTAAACTTCATCGGCGCGAGGCGGCAGTTGGATCCCCGCGTGATCGATGTATAGATAGATCAGAGCACCAAGCGTGAGGAAAAGCATGTTCACGCCCACCAGCACGATGCTGAACGAGACCATGTTCATCTGGGCTTCCTTGATGTTACGGCAGCTGAGATTCTTCTGCATCATGTCCTGATCGAGACCCGTCATGGCGATCGCGATGAACATACCACCCAGGAATTGCTTCCAGAAGAACGTTCCGGGTTTCGGGTCATCGAAGAAGAACACGCGCGAAAGATCGCTCGCCTTCACTTCTGCGATGGTTTGCATAAGGTCCCAACCGAGTTTCTGGCCAAGCACCACGATCGTTCCGGTCACGGCGATCAGCATGAAAAGCGTCTGCAACGTATCCGTCCAGATGATCGTGCGCATACCGCCGCGATGCGTGTACGACCAGATCAGCAGGATCGTGATCACCACGCTCACCACGAACGGCACGCCGATGTGATCGAAGATCATGTATTGCAGTACGATCGCCACCAGATAGAGCCTCGCCGCCGATCCGAGGCTGCGTGAAAGAAGGAAGAACCATGCGCCGGTGAGATAGCTCGATGGCCCGAATCGCTGGCCGAGATATCCATAGATCGAAGTGAGCTGGAGCCGGTAATACAAAGGCATCAACACGAACGCGATCACTGCGTATCCAGGCAGATATCCGAGCACCATCTGCATGTAACTGAACTGATCGTTGGCCACCATGCCGGGCACGCTGATGAATGTGACACCGCTTAGCGATGCACCGATCATCCCGAAGGCGATCACGTACCACGGCGACTTGCGTTCACCAAGGAAGAACGCGCTATTGCCTGCATTCTTCGAAGTGAAATAGGAGATGACGAAAAGCAGCCCGAAGTAGGCAGCGATCACAGAGATGATCAGTCCGTATGACATCGATCGTAAAGGAAATCCGCCGGAGCGGTGTGCACGTGGAACGCGGTGATCTTGTTATCGCTGATCGATCGTTGATCGATCATTCGGCCTTTTTCACCTGTGCCCTCAAACCAAGTCCCGATCGCAGGTGCTGGTTGGAGAAATGCTGCGGATCGGTGCTGATCTCGGCGGAAAGCAACAGGCCTGAAGGCGGCAGTGGCTCGAGAACGATGGTACCTGTGATGTCCTTCGATCCTTCCAGCAGGCGTATTCTTTGATCATACGCTGCCGCATACGCCGGAAGGACGTTCAGTTGTTCGAAGAGCGTGTGACCATTCAGTATGATCGCACCAGCCAAAGCGATCCTGTTCAACGTTGTCCGCCAACGATCGACGAGCGGCAGAAGTTGAAGAAATATTGCCGCAGAAGCGATCAAGGCAAGGAAGGTGATCGGGAACAACGTGCGGCCGGCACCCACATCCTGTGTCGCAAATGTTATCGGCAGCTGGAAGAAATAGACCGAAGTGAAGAATGCCGTTAGGATCAAAAGGATCTGTTGCCACACTTTTCTTCGATCGGATGGAAAGCATGGCCGATCCGCAAGCTGGAGCCCGATCGGAACGGAGAAAAGAAGAATGTTCGGCAACACTGAAGGAAGTTTCCTCAGGATGATCAATGCGGACATCTTCACGTTCAACAGGGCCGCATGAACAATACCAATATCCTGGAATTGGCTCGCACGCTTGAAATTCCCTTCGGCGGAATAAAGGATCGCAAAGCCGGTCAGGCAGCTGATGAAGGCGATCGACAGCATTCGCAATTGAAGGCCCGTTCGGGATCCGCGGATCGGCATCAACAGAAGAAGTACCGCAAGCACGAACACGGCCAGTGGCTCGCTCGATCCTCCGACATACAGGAAAGCGACGCTGCAAATGATCATGTCGATCCGATCCCGATCCTTCCCGATCAAGGTTGAAATACCGAACAACAACATGGTCGCGCCGATCAGGTAGGTAC
>JAEYYE010000340.1 GCA_023430945.1 Bacteroidota bacterium | reverse complement strand
GTGGTGAGGTCTTTCTTGTACTGCAGCCCGGCATTCCGGATCGCGAGCGCGCCCTGAACGGGTGAAGGAATGCTGAACAATCTTCCGCCGATGCTGAGGATCTCCGTTTCGCGTGGTGTGGTGTTGAGGGTATCCGCGGGAACTTCGCCATCGCCGATCTCCTGCGGGCCGCCGCATGATGCCAACAGAATGGTGAAGCCCAGGCCCGCCGCCGCGATGATCCGATGTTGCGCTGTCATGGTTCTTGCGCTGGTTTTCAAGTTCGTTGCCGAAGGTATGATCACGTTATACGGGCCTTTTGTGAAAAAGGGTGCATTTATGAACAGGCCCCCGGGAACACGCGGCCCGATCCGTTCTCACCATGCCCGCATCCGGGCACCTTTCACGCTGTACCAAAGAATGAAAAGATAGCAGGGCACCAGGGTCCAATAGGCCTGTTGCGGCCCGATCGATGGCACATCAGCAAGCCTTCCATATAGCAGCGGCAAAAGTGCACCACCGGCGATCGCCATTATGAGAAGCGCACTGCCCGTCTTGGTGTGCCGGCCGAGCCCTGCGATCGCAAGAGGCCAGATCGCAGGCCACACCAGTGCGTTCGCCAGGCCGAGCAACGCGATGAACATCACCGAAACGGCACCATCCGTAGCGATCGCAGCGATCGTGAAGAGGATCCCTGTGATCGCGGAGAGCAGCAACGCTCTGGATTGTGAAATGTATCTCGGGATGGAGAAGATCCCAATGATGTATCCGATCACCATCGCGGCAAGTGTGTAACTGGTCAGATGCTTCGCACTGGAAAGCGGCATTCCCTGGGCCTGACCGTAATTCCCGATCGTGTCACCGGAGATCACCTCGGCGCCCACATAGAGGAAAAGTGCGATCACGCCCAGCACCAGATGCGGATGCGACAAAACGCTACCGATAACAGGTTTCGAGGGATCGTCACGCTGCTCACCTTCGGCCTCGATATCCGGCAGCGGACTGTATCGCACGAAAACGCCGAGGACCACAAGCATGATGGACATGATCGAATAGGGCCACACCACGCGCGCTGCCAGTTCATCCAACTTCAGGTTCCTGATCGCGGCATCCACCCCATCGATCGATGCAGTGAAGGCATCCGCATCGCTCAACACCAGTGCGCCCAGCACGATCGGTGCAAGCACACCCGCCACCTTGTTGCAGATCCCCATTATACTGATCCGCCGGGCTGCACTTTCGATCGGACCCACGATCGTGATGTACGGGTTGGATGCCGTCTGCAGGATGCTCAATCCGGTGCCGATGATGAACAGGCCGGTGAGGAAGATGCCGTAGGTGCGCGTGCCCGCGGCAGGAATGAAGAGGATCGCGCCCACGGCCATCACCCAAAGGCCGATCATCATTCCCTTCTTCAATCCGGTACGTTTCAGCAACCAGGCGCTTGGCAGTGCGGTAACGAAATAGGCGATATAGAAGGCGAACGCGACGAAAAGCGACTGGAAATTGGTGAGTTCGCACGCGATCTTCAGGTACGGGATCAGCGTGCCATTGAGCCACGTGACGAAACCAAAGAGAAAGAAAAGACAACCGAGAAGGATCACCGGAAGCAGGCGCTCCGTGTTGTTCTGCTGCATGGGGTGAAAGTACCGGCCGCCCCCGAGGCGGGAATAGGTCCGGTCCGCACCTGATGCACGATCAAATGTTCAAGATGAAGGCCAGGGACCGATCCCCGTCAAGGGAACATGGGCTGGATCACCAATTCAACTCACGCTTGTAATAGCGCGGGAAACGGGCCGTTTTGCGCACCCGCTCGTAATATTTCTGCCACAAAGGCGTCTCCAGATCATAATCATTGGAACGACCTTCGGCCGGCGCCGGTTTCCCAGGTTTTGTCTCCACCTTCTTGCGTTCCATGATACTATGACAGCGGCAGGGGTGGGAATGGTTGCCTGAACCGCAATAACCGATCGGTACCAGTTGTTTGATCCACCTTTGCGATCGCGATGCAGTCCTACGCCGATGTGATCCTTCCGCTCGCCGTGCCCGGCATTTTCTCCTACGCTGTCTCGGGCGAGATCAAGGATCTGCGTGCGGGAATGCGCGTGGCCGTTCCCTTCGGGCGGGGCAGGAAATTGTATGGCGGATTGGTGCGCAAGGTCCACCTTGAAAGGCCTCTTCACCGAAACGTGCGTGAAATACTTTCAGTGCTCGATCGCGAGCCGATCGTAACGGAGCAACAATTCCTTCTCTGGGAGCGGATCGCCGAACATTACCTGTGTACCGTAGGCGAAGTGATGATCGCGGCATTGCCCGCCCAGCTTTCTCTGAGCAGTGAAACGAGGCTCGTTGCAGGAAAGTCCGCGGATCTGGATCTCGCCGTGAAAGGCCGCGCCTCGATCCTGCTGGACGTGCTTGCAGAAAAACAGGTGATCACATTGCACGAGGCTGGTGATCTGCTCAACACCAAGGATCCCATGCCGATCGTGCGCAACCTGATGGAAAAGGGTGCGCTCGTGCTGGAAGAGGAATTGCATGATACATGGAAGCCGCGCATGGTGGTTCACGTCGTGCTCACTGCGGAAGCTTCAACCGAGGAGGCACTTCATGCCTGGTTCGATCGGCTGGAAAAAGCGCCCAAGCAATTGCATGTGCTGATGCGCTACATCGAATTGTCGCAGCTCTTCAGCGATCGGCCGAAGAATGTGGAGCGCAACATGCTATTGCGGCTCAGCGGCGCGACTTCCGGCGTACTGGAACAATTGGTGAAGAAAGGCCTCTTCCGCATCGATCGGCGTGAAGCGGGAACGCCCCGGCCAAAGGATGGAAAGCTGGCCATGCCGAAGCTTTCACCGGCACAAGCGGAAACTTTGGATCAGGCCGAACAGGCGTTCCGCGAGAAGAACGTGGTGCTTCTGCATGGCGTTACCTCCTCGGGAAAGACGGAGGTCTACATCACGTTGATCCAGGAAGCGATCGGGCGCGGGGAACAAGTGCTTTACCTGTTGCCCGAGATCGCCCTCACTGGACAGATCATCGCGCGATTGCGTGAGCGTTTCGGTGATCGCGTTGCTGTTGCGCATTCACGCATGGCACAACGCGATCGCACCGAGCTCTGGTTGCGATCGGTGCAGGGCGACTCTCCGCCATCGGTTGTCGTAGGCGCCAGATCGGCGCTCTTCCTTCCCTTCAGGAAGCTCGGCCTTGTGATCGTTGATGAGGAACATGATCCGAGCTACAAACAACAGGATCCAGCACCGCGCTACAATGCGCGTGACATGTCCATCGTGCTCGCCGATCTGCATGGCGCCAAAGTGATCCTGGGATCGGCCACGCCCAGTCTGGAAAGCCTGCACAACGTGGTCACTGGCAAATTCGGCCACGCCCGACTGCTGGTGCGTTACGGAGAGGTGGCAATGCCGAACATCACCCGTGTGGACCTTCGCGATGCGCAAAAAAGAAAGTTGATGCGCGGCCACTTTTCCACCACCCTGATCGGAGCGATCGAGGATGCGTTGGCGAAGAAGGAACAGGCGATCATCTTCCAGAACCG
>JAEYYE010000264.1 GCA_023430945.1 Bacteroidota bacterium | reverse complement strand
GATCTGTTCAGATCGAAAAGACCTTCTTCGCGAAGCGCTGCGATCGTCGCGAGCTTGCGCCTTTCCAATTCGCCAAGACTGAACGAAAGATCGATCTCCTCGATCCAAAGGCTCAGGCCATACACTTCATGGAATTGCACGCATGCCTTGAACAGGATCTCGGCACCTTCCTTCAGGATCGCATCGCGTTCCGCACCAAGCATTTCCTCGATCGCAACGAGGTTGGTGCGCCAGATCACGCCACGCATCACCGCGACACGAACGCCATTGTCATGTTGCGCCAGTTCGAGATAGACGTGGCCTTTCCGGGAGATGCCGGTGATCTCCGCCTTGATCCAAAAGGATCGATCCTCCGTAGCCTCCTGGATCGCTTTTTTGAGCGCCTGGTTCAGCTGCAGCAGGGAGAAGATCTTTCTCTCCGCAGGTGCGATGGTGCCGGTCCGGATGCTCATGCAAGCCATCGATCACGTCGATCGAAGCGCCTGTAATGTACTATGATCCGCAGCGCTTGCCCGGGCCGATCGAATATCTTAACGGATGGATCGATCGTTCACGGGCTCCAGTTCCACGAGTGCGCCTTCATTGTATTCCTCCACGCAGCGCCGCACGAGCATGCGGTCGTTGGATGAATCGATGCATTCACACAACCGGTCCAAAGCCGGTTCACTTCGCTGGAAGCGCACGTAATCCTTCACCTTTTTGCGTTCCGCCGGACCACCGTGGCGATCGGCGTGAACAACCGGGATCAACTCACCGTGAACCCCTTTGGATATGTAGATGGAACCGGCCTGCCAGAAACAGATCGGCCCTTCCTCGACCAGCCGTACGGGCAGATCGTAAGGCCCGCAACGAAAGAGATCACCGCGCCATTCAAAGCCCCACAATTCCTCCCACTTCAGCCGCAGCATCTTCTTCTCCTGCGTGAAATGTGCGTAGTGCTTGAAACCGACGTTGGTGGTGCCGATGTAATCTCGGCACGTGATACCGGTCGCGTTCTGGTGATCCTTCTCCGATCTGAAAACGATGGCACGGGATTTTTCCTGGGCGGTGGAGAGAAGCGGAATTGAAAAGATCGCGAGAAGTAAACGTGTCTTCACGGTGGTGGTGTGAGGCCGTGAAACTATCTGCTGGCCTTATTCCAATCGAACAGAATTTTCCACGATCGGTTCTGGGATCGATACCAAAAGCATACTTTCCCCAACCTTGATCCTTAAAAATGCGTTACCTCGTTCTCGCGCTTTCACTTTGGTCGTCAATTGATCTGACCGCCCAATTGCGCAATTGGCGTTTCATCGAACCACACGAATATGACTGGCGTTGGGTTCCCGAGCGGTCCGAAACATGGGACGCATTCCCAGAACATGGGTTGATCGCATTGGATGAGACCGAGATACATGATATAGACAATTTTCAGAATGAACTGAAACATGAGATCAGTTCAGGCCGTGATGTCCATAAGTCGATCAAATTCCATTTTCGTACAGAAGAGGCCATCCAAAAGTTCATGGATCAAGCGATCTATCTATCGCCATACTACACGCTACTGGCATTAGATGGTAGGATCATACACGAAAATGGTGAAGTTACGGACCTCACACGAAGGGAATTCCCAGCTGCAGTGATCGAAGCACCTCACCGCAAACTTTATTTACTGGAGTTGCGAAAGCGAAATATTCATCTGGTGCCTGGTGATCAGTTAGAGATGGTGTTTTCCTACCGTATATGGTCCTTATCGCTTTTGTTGGAAGCATCCGTACATGCTTCTTATCCTATTCGGAACAAATCCCTTATGATCAGATCGACACACGACATAATAGACCCTCGCTTCATAACGATCAGCCGCCTGGAAAGAACACCGATCGAGGTATTCACCTATAACAACTGGCCGGTCTGCAATATTGAGCGGACCGATCGATCCACCACCAGATCATGGCAATTCTCCAACCTCTCGCCACTGCCTGCCTCGCCTTATAAGATCGCCAAAAGCGAATTGCCTTTCTACTCGATCAGCATGTCAGGCCATATGAACCCGAGCATGTTGATCTCATTCTTCGACCATCGGTTCCCCTATACCAAGTATTCGGGGAGAAAGAATATTCACGCTTTCCTTGATCACATAAATGCACGCAAACGGGTTCTGAAGGACCGACCCGTCGCCGATCTGGTAAGGGATATCGTCAAGTTCGTGAACGATAGCATCAAAATGGTCCCGGATGAGGAAATGGAGCCGGCGACGCCGATAGGCTGTCACTTCCATGATCGAAAGCTCAGCCCGGAGAAGACAGTTGTGCTTTACCGGCAATTGATGAGCATACTTGAGATCCCCTTGTATGTATGCTTCACGCGGGATCGATACGAGGGAGAGATGAGCCAGGACACGGCCTACGCCGAAGATCTTGATACGTACGTCCTCGCGTTCCGTGATCCTGGCACAACGAAACTCCACTTCATCACCCCGAATGATCTTACCTATCGCTACCTGATGGACGAGTTGCCCTATTGGGTACTGGGGCAGAATGCCATAATGATGGAACTCAAGAACGGGAACGAACGGCACGGCATGCCAGAGCAGATCAAACTACCCAGCCCAAGGCCTCAGGACAATCTTCTCTCGGAACGGATCATGATCGAAGTCAGCGATCCATCGCAGCAGAACATTGGCAGGGGGCGTGGCACGATGACCGGCCAGATCAGGATGATCCAGCCTTCAGCGCAGGACCAGAATATACTTGATCGGACTCACCATGGCAATATGATCTATCCACCGGAACGGCACAAGGCGTTGGACAGTGTGATCACTGATACTACAAGATCGCAGACGAACTATCAGTTCCGTGTGGACCTATCGCCATCCGATCCGTTGAGTTGGTCGCGATCCGGAACCGTAGAGTTTGATCTTCGTTCGCTCGCGGCGATCCCGACGTTCGGTAACATGGAGAGCATCCCGGACCGATCATTACTTCCCTATCAACATGTGTCCAGGACCGACATCCATATGCGTTTCAATGAACCTGTGGAGTTCGAGACTTCCATGGAGGAGATAACGATCGAGAATATGATCGGAGACCTCAAGATCAGTTGCACCTTGAACAAAGACCAGAATTCGATCCACTGGCATTTGGAACATATCCTTAAGAACACATGGATCGATACATCAACACGCAGCCTCTATTCTGAATTGATGGCATCGCTTGACGATCCCAGGAATTACACGGTACGGGTACGCAGGGCCAATGTTCCAGTGGATCGATGAGCCTGGCACGATCGATCCGTCAATTCCTCCTGTTCATTACGACATGGCTTCTCTTCTCTTGCGGCCATCGCGAGATAATATCAAGCCCGGTCACAGAGCTTGAAGAGACCGGCAGCGGTAAGTTATACATAGTAAGTGATGGGCCCAACGGCCCGAGAGGCTGGCTTATGCATGATCCTTCGCCCACGGAGAATGGAGTAGCGGGAGATCTCAAGGACCTCACGCGGGAATACTCCGCGCAACTCTACCATTTGGATCGGTCCATCAAGAACAAATACATGGAGGACGCACGGATCATATTCATGGAATACGACTGGCTTCCGCGTAGAACGAGTGCAGGGCATGTTGTGATCACAAAGGATCGCATGATAAAACTCGTTCATATAAAAGCTCATCCGGAAAAGGCCATGGCTCGAACCTTCATTCTTCTCTTCGTTATAGCCGGCCTAGCCGGCGGCCTGATCTTCATTCTATGAACCTATCGGATCCGTTCCACACCAAAAGAAGAACGCGCCTTACAGGGCGCGTCCTTCTCCTTCCCAACTGACCTCTTTCACTCAGCCTGCGCCGAGCTCTTTCTTTACGATCGCTGCGATCAGGCTGCCGTCCGCGCGGCCGGCAAGGCGTTTGTTGGCCTCGCCCATCACGCGGCCCATGTCGGCCATGCTTTTGGCGCCTGTGCTTTGGATCACTTCCCTCACCGCTGCCTCCACTTCGGCCTCGGTCATTCGTTGCGGCAGATAGGCTTCGATCACACGGGCCTGCACCTCCTCTTCCGCAGCCAGGTCTTCCCTTCCCTGCTGACGGTAGATCGTGGCGCTCTCCTGCCGCTGTTTGTGCAGCTTCTGCAAGATCTTCATGCCTGCGGTCTCGGCAAGTGCTTCACCCGCGCCTTCCTTGGTGAGTTCGAGCAATATGGCCGATTTGATCGCGCGCAATGCGTTCAACTTGTCCTTCTCACGTGCGAGCATGGCCGCCTTGATGTCGGCATCGATCCGTTGTTGCAGTTCCATGCCTAGTCCACGTTATCGTGCAGGTACGGATTGTTCCGCTTCAATTCCACGCGGCGCTCCCCGTTCTCATCGGTCTCCTCGCTCAGCGTGTAACGGCTGATGTTCGAATCCGTGCTGTGGGCGGCATCCGTCAACTGGATGTTGCGGCGCTTGTAGGCTGGTTCGCGCTCCAGATCGCTGAGGCCGTTCGGTGTGCGCAAACGCAGGTTCAGCTCACGCACCTTGGCCACACGCTGTTCCACGCGCGCCTGATGTTCGGCCTGTGAAAGCCGGGCTTCGTTCACTTCGGTGCGCTGAACGTTGTTCGCACGTTCGTTGTGCGCTGGTGGAACATTGTTCAATGGAGCGGAAGCGTTCACTTCCGGCTCATCGTACAGGCTCATGCGCTTCACCGGCTCCTCCGCAGGTGGCGGTGGCTCAGGCACCCGGCGCTGTGGCACCGGCTCGTTGATCTCGAATTCGATCGTGCTTTGAGGTGGCACGTAGGCCGGCGGAACCACTGCAGGAGGAACTGCCTGCACCTGCGCCATGGGTTGCGGATCGACAAGCTTGATGTAAGGTTCGGTGGGCAACGGAGGCGCAACTGGCGGTTGTGCCGTAGGCAATACCGTAGCCACCGGATTACGGATCGGCTCGGTGATCATCGTTGGCCGATCATCGTCCAATGGGATCACTTTGCGATCGTTCCCCTCCTTGTGGATCTCACCGGTGAGCGCATTGGTCTTGAAGCCAGTGGCGATGATCGTGATGCGCACTTTGTCGCCCAGGCTTTCGTCCATGCCGTAACCCCAGATCACGTCCGCGCTGCTTCCCGCCGCATCCTGGATGTGATCGGTGATCTCGCTGATCTCGTCCATGAGCATCGCGCGCGGACCATGCGTGATATTGAGCAGCACATAGTTCGCCCCCTTGATATCGTTGTCGTTGAGCAATGGCGATGACAGCGCTTCCTGCGCGGCCTTCAGCGCGCGATCCTCGCCTTCGGCCTCGGCCATGCCCATGATCGCCACGCCGCTGTTGATCATTACGGTCTTCACATCCTCGAAATCAACATTGATCTTGCCGGTTTCGTTGATGATGCCCGCGATGCCGCGAACAGCCGTTGTAAGCACATTGTCCGCATGTTCGAAGGCATTGTCCAGCGAAAGGTTGCCGTACAGATCGCGGAGCCTGTCGTTATTGATCACGAGCAGCGTATCCACTGCATTCCTCATCTCTTCGATCCCACCAGCAGCCTGATGTTTCCGCTTGCGGCCCTCCCAGAGGAACGGCATCGTAACGATGCCAACGGTAAGGATGCCGAGCTCGCGGGCGATGTTCGCGATCACCGGTGCTGCGCCGGTTCCGGTGCCGCCACCCATTCCTGCGGTGATGAAGACCATCTTGGTGCGTGTGCTCAGCAATTGGCGGATCTCATCGAGGTTCTCCTGCGCCGCATCCTTGCCACGCTCGGGGATCGATCCGGCACCGAGACCTTCGGTAAGGCCGATGCCGAGCTGCAATTTCACCGGCACGGGACTGATGTCCAGCGCCTGGCGATCGGTGTTGCAGATCACGAAGTCCACGCCGTTGATGCCTTGCTGGTACATGTGGTTCACGGCATTGCTGCCGCCACCACCCACACCGATCACCTTTATGATCGATGCGAGCTCTTTGGGAAGTTCGAATTTCATGTCGTTCTATTTGGGAAGGTTGGAAGGTGTGTCAGCTCAATTGTCGTCGTCCTTCAGCAGATCGCTCGCACTGCTGAGCACGGTGGTGAAGAAGCTGCCGATCGGGTTCTTGCTGTGGGTCTTCACCGGTGCCTTGCCGAGTGTGCGGATCTCCGCGATGCGCGGCCGGCGGCGCTCCAGGTAATCGAATCCTTTCATCACGAGTCCTACACCAGTTGCGTAGAGCGGGCTCGTGACAGCTTCCACATTGCTCTTGGCGAGGTGTTCGTTAGGGTAGCCGATCCGCGTTGTCATTCCGGTGGCGTATTCCACCAGTTGTTTCAGGTGCTTCAATTGTGCGCCGCCACCTGTGAGCACGATTCCCGCGATCAGCTGCTTCTCCAAGCCACTGTTCTTGATCTCGAAATACACGTGTTCGAGTATCTCGTCCATGCGGCTCTGGATGATCTCGGCCAGTGTGCGCAGGCTGATCTCCTTGGGTTCACGACCACGCAGGCCGGGTATGCAGACCACTTCGTTCTCCTTGTTCTCGGCGGCGACCGCGCTGCCGAACTTGGTCTTGAGTAATTCAGCCTGATCGCGCATGATGCCGCATCCCTGACGGATATCCTCGGTGACCACGTTGCCACCGAACGGGATCACAGCAGTATGGCGGATGATGTTGTCGAAGAAGATCGCGATGTCCGTTGTGCCACCACCGATGTCAACGAGCACCACACCGGCCTCCTTCTCCTCCTGGCTCAACACCGCATCGGCGCTGGCCAGTGGTTCCAGGATCAACTCCGTTACGTTCAATCCGGCGCGATGCACGCATTTGTTGATGTTACGTGCAGCGGTCACTTGGCCGCTGATGATGTGGAAGTTCGCTTCCATGCGGATCCCGCTCATACCGATCGGATCGCGGATGCCCTGCTCGTTGTCGATGATGTATTCCTGCGGAAGCACATGGATGATCTCTTCACCCGGTGGCATTACCAGTCGGTAGGTCTCATCGATCAGCGTATCGATGTCCTGCTGGCGGATCTCTTCTTCCAGTGTTTCGCGCATCTTCATTCCACGGTGCTGCATGCTGCGGATGTGCTGGCCGGCGATCCCAACGTTCACCGTGCCGATGTCCACACCGGCGCTGTCCTCGGCCTCCTTGACAGCGATCTTGATGCTTTCCACCGTCTTCTGGATGTTCGCCACTACGCCACGTGTAACACCATCGGATCGCGACTTTCCCATTCCGAGGATCTCGATCTTGCCCTGCTCATTCTTGCGCCCGACGATGCAGGCGATCTTCGTCGTGCCGATGTCGAGGCCTGCGACGATCTCTTGGTTCTGGTCCATTCGTGTCAGTGGTTATGGCGTTGTTCTTTTTGTGCAGACGATCTGGTCGGCGAAGCGCAGGTCGATGGCCGAATACCGCCGCCAATCCGCCTTCGGGATGCCTTTCTCGTAGAAGATCCTGAGCTTCGCAAACCGTTCCTCCAGGTCCGATCCATCACCCAGCAGGATGCGCTGCCCGCCTACGCGCGGGATCAGTTCGAAACTTCCATCACCGGCCACGACCACATGGTCGATCAGGGCATTCCAGAACGGATCCTCACGGATGAAAAGTGCGAGCCTGTGTATCTCGTCCGATCGGTGGATCGACATGATGCTGTCGTTCGCATACACCGATCGAACACCTTCGATCGCTCCTGGTTCGAAGAGCGATCCCACCACCACGAGAACACGTGCGGTATGGTGCGGCTGCACGGGCATGGTCCATCCGTTGCGATCGATGTAGAAACTGCTGCCGTCGGTATTGAAGATGCGCACGACCGGTTCACGCTGCACCACGTTCACATGCAGGGCTCCGTTCATGGTGTGATACACCTCGGCCTTCGCGATGCTCGGGATGTTGCGAAGGCGCGCCTCGATCGCAGGCAGATCGATCTCGGCGATCGCCGCGCCCATGATGGCCGTTCCCTGATCGAGCACTTCGCGGCGAACAGCGGCTTCATCGATGAAGTGCACGCCTTCCGCACCCTTCACGCGAACGTCCAGATCGGTGATCACCATGCGGCCAGCCGTGCTTTCCACGAAACCGAGGATCGCGAGAACACCGGCCACGGCGAGGCAGATCGCGAGCGGACGAAGTATGCGCTTCCAGTTCTTCATGATGACCGATCGCGTTCGTTCAACATGCTTTCGATCGCTGGCACCAGGCGATCGATGTCACCTGCGCCGATCGTTACCACCACCTGCAGATCACGTGATCGCAGTTCATCCACCACACCTTCACGCGTACTCAATTCCTTCGCCTCCATGGGCACCTGCTCGAGCAGCCATGCCGATGTGATGCCCGGGATCGGTTCTTCGCGTGCAGGGTAGATGTCCAGCAGGATCAACTCATCCAATTGTGCGAGGCTCTTCGCGAAGCCTGCGGCATGATCCCGCGTACGTGAGAAAAGATGTGGCTGGAAGATGCCGGTGATCCTCCTGCCCGGATAGAGTTCGCGCACACTGGAGATGAACGCATCAAGCTCCCTCGGATGATGTGCATAATCATCGATAAAGACGATCCCGTTCCGATCGATGCGCTTCTCGAAGCGCCGGTTCACGCCGCGGAAGCTTTTCATCGCACTTTTCAACTGGTCCGGCGCAACGCCCAGCTTGAGCGCCACGGCACCGGCGACGATCGCGTTCTCCACATTGTGCCGGCCCGGCATACCAAGCTTCAATCCGCGTAGTTCCGCTCCGTCCGTGATCAGATCGAAGATCTGTACACCGTTCTCGATCCGCAGTCCTTCCGCGCGCGGGAGGCCTTTTCCATCCAGGCAATAGGTCACCACGTTCTTCTGCTGCGTGAACTTTCCTTCGATCGCCTTGTGAACGAACAAGGTTCCCTTCACGAGTGAAGCGAACTCGACATAGGCCTGGTCCATCGCTTCGCGCGTTCCGTAGATGTCGAGGTGATCGGGATCCATCGCGGTGATGATCGCTTCCTGTGGATGCAAACGCAGGAAACTGCGATCATATTCATCGGCCTCCACCACGTTCAACCGCGCATCTTCGTTCAGGAGAACGTTCGTGCCATAGTTGGAAGCGATCCCCCCGAGGAAGGCGTTGAATTTCACCTTGCCCACATTCAGGAAATGGGCGAGCATGGTGCTCACTGTGGTCTTTCCATGCGTACCGGCAACAGCCACCGTAGGC
>JAEYYE010000255.1 GCA_023430945.1 Bacteroidota bacterium | reverse complement strand
TCACGCCCGACCTGATGCCGAGCGACCTGATCGGCACAAGTGTCTTCGATCCGCGCACAACGGCGTTCGAGTTCCGGAAGGGTCCGGTCTTCAGCAACATCATTCTTGTTGATGAGATCAACCGCGCACCGGCCAAGACACAAAGTGCGCTTTTCGAAGTGATGGAGGAAAGGCAGATAACGGTGGATGGAAGGACGTATCCGATGCAGCGGCCGTTCATGATCCTGGCCACCCAGAACCCGATCGAACAGGAAGGGACCTATCGCCTGCCCGAGGCACAGCTCGATCGTTTCTTCTTCAAACTGAACATCGGTTATCCTTCGCTGGAAGAAGAGATCGCGATCCTGGACCGGGCGAGCCAGGGCATCGGCATGTTGAACGTTGAAGCGGTGCGGCCCGTGCTTTCCACCGAGGAACTGGAAGCCGCACGAACGTTGGTGCGCAAGGTGAAGTGTGAAGAGAAGCTCGTGCGCTACATCGCTTCCATCGTGGATCGCACACGGCACGATGGATCGCTGATGCTGGGTGCATCGCCACGCGCTTCGCTCGCGATCCTCATGGGCTCGAGGGCAGGTGCCGCCATCGCCGGGCGCGATTTCGTGACCCCCGAGGATATCCGATCGGTGGCGCCACACGTGCTCCGGCACCGCGTGCAGCTCACACCCGAGCGTGAAATGGAAGGCCTTACGCCGGACAAGGTGATCGAAATGCTGATCAAGCAATTGGAAGTTCCACGGTAGATGTTCCGCCAGATCTTCCTCACACGGCGCACGTTCATCATAGGCTGGTCCATCGTTGTGACGATGATCGCCGGCTGGTTCTGGCAACCTGCGTTCGTATTGGGGAATGTCGCGATATTGCTGTCGATCTCGGCGC
Organism: Bacteroidota bacterium; assembly: GCA_023430945.1. Lineage (GTDB taxonomy): Bacteria > Bacteroidota > Bacteroidia > Flavobacteriales_F > PHOS-HE28 > PHOS-HE28. The sequence goes on along the minus strand of JAEYYE010000255.1, from coordinate 5,171 downwards.
TCGCCATCGATCTGTTCCTGTTGCACGGAAAGCGGGCCGGGATCGTTGCGGTGCGCCGCACGCTGGAGCGCTGGTCCAACGGCGATCGCAACCCGGTGACCCTGTTGATCACCAGCCGTTATCCCATGGATGTGTGGATCAGGGTGATCGATGAACTGCCGGTGCAATTCCAGGTCCGCGATCTGCAATTCCGATCGAAGCTTGCCGCCTGGGGGAACGTGGACCTTGATTACAATGTGCGTCCGGTGCAGCGAGGCGTGTATCATTTCGGATCGATACAGGTATTCGTACGCACTGCGATCGGCCTGGCCGAACGGCGTTACAGCGAAGACCGGCAGCGCGAAGTGGCCGTGTATCCCTCCTACCTGCAACTGCGGAAGTACGAACTGCTGGCGATCAGCGACAGGCTCACACTTGCAGGGATCAAGCGTGTGAGGCGCATCGCACAGCAGGCGGAATTCGAGCGGATCAAGGAATACATCCCCGGCGATGACAGGCGAACCGTGAACTGGAAGGCCACGGCTCGCCGCGGGCGAATGATGGTGAACCAGTACCAGGACGAGCGCGCACAGCAGGTCTTCTCGTTGATCGATACGGGCCGCGTGATGAAGATGCCTTTCGAAGGTTTGAGCCTGTTGGATCATTCGATCAATGCTTCACTGGTGATCAGCAGTATCGCCATGCGGAAAGAGGACAAGGCGGGGTTGATCACCTTCAGCAACAAAGTGCATGATGTGCTTCCGGCCAGCCGCCAGAAAGGCCAGATGCAGTCCATCCTTCAAATGCTCTATCATCAATCCACCGATCATCTTGAAACGGATATCGAGGCGTTGTACATCGCTGTGCGGAGGCGGATCCATCAGCGCAGCCTATTGCTCCTCTTCACGAACTATGAAAGTGTGGGCGCGATGCAACGGCAACTTCCCTACTTGCTGCGGCTGGCCCGCCAGCATCTGGTGGTGCCGGTCTTCTTCATCAACACCGAACTGGAGAAGGACCTCCGATCGGAACCGGCGAACACCGAAGAAGTGTACATCCGCACGATCGTTGAAAGAACGATGTTCGAGAAACAACTGATCGCACGGGAGCTGGAGCGGCACGGAATGGCTTCCATTCTCTGCCGGCCGCAGGATCTCACCGTGCACGTGGTGAACCGTTATCTGGAGATCAAGGCGCGCGGGATCCTGTGATCTTTTCGCAACTTTCGGCAATGGAACGCATCCTTCAACGCACGGTCACCGCCACGCCCGACAAGGCCGATTACTTCACCCGCATAACCGCCCGGGGCCTCGAGGCCATTGCGGACGAACCTTCGAGCGAAGGTGGTGGCGATCTTGGACTTCGCCCTCATGAACTGTTGATCGGAAGCCTTGCTTCGTGCGTCGCGATCACGCTGAAGATGTACGCGAGCCGCAAAGGCTGGGACATCATGCCATTCAAAGTGCATGTGCACATGGATCGGAGCCAGGGCGGAAGTGATGTGACAACCAGTTTGCGCGTGGAGCTCGACCTTCCACCAAGGCTCGATCCGCAGCAGCGGGAAAGGTTGATGCAGATCGGATCGAAATGTCCGGTGCACCGTACCCTTACCGGCGATCTAAGCATATCGTTCGATCGCCCTTGATCAAGGTCACTTCGCGATCCCCGATCGGCATCCAGCCCATGATGCACGTCAATTCCCCGCCGCAGCGGAGGCCGTAAATTTGTACCTGACATGATCCAATATGACCCGAACCGGATCGTACTGAGTCCGGCACAAAAAGCCAAGCGGATCAACCTCGATCCCGATCTGTACGGAACCTTCGCCGAGATCGGTGCAGGGCAGGAGACCGTGCGTCACTTCTTCCGCGCAGGTCGCTCCTCCTGGACCATCGCAAAGGCGATGAGCGCCTACGACAAGGATTTCAGCAATGCGATCTACGGGCCCGAGCCGGGCAATCGTTTCGTGGTGGAAAGCCGCCTGAAGAACATGTTGCGCCACGAATACGGCCTCATCATCGACCGGCTTTCGCGCAAGGATCATCCCAGCAAGAAATTCTTCACGTTCGCCAACACCGTAGCCACCAGCACGTTCGAAAAACCGCACAGTGGCCATGGCTGGATCGGGGTGCGTTTCCAAACGGCGCCCGATCAACCCACGAGCGATGCGATCATCCATGTGCGTTTGCATGATCCGGATATCACATTGCAACAGGAGAATCTTGGCATCCTGGGCGTGAACCTGCTCTTCGGCTGCCTTTTCCATCATAACGATCCGCAGGAGATCATGACGGCGCTTTACGACAACGTGAGCCGCCACGTGATGGAGATCGACATGATCCAGATGAACGGCCCTGCCTTCTCTCAGGTGGACAACCGGCTGCTAAGCCTTCAACTGGTGAAGCGTGGTTATACCGATGCGGTGCTTTTCGGCCCCGATGGACAAAACCTGCAGGCCAGCGAGATGCTCTACAAAAAGAACATTCTCGCCATCCGCGGAAGCTTCCGTCCGGTGACGAAGGTGAACATCGATATGATCATGAACGGTTACAACATGTTCATCAAGGAACAGCGTGTGGACCGGCAGAACCTGCAGGTATTGTTCGAGATCACGCTCAACAACCTGCGCGCCGATACCGGCGATGTGGACGAAAAGGATTTCATCGATCGGGCCGATATCCTGTGCTCGCTCGGGCAGACGGTACTGATCAGCAACTACCAGGAATACTACAAGCTGGTGGAATATTTCAGCCGTTACACCAAGGCGCGCATGGGGCTGATCATGGGCGTGAACAACCTGATCGATGTCTTCGACGAGAAATACTACCGCAACCTCAACGGCGGAATGCTCGAGGCGTTCGGCATCCTCTTCACCCGCGATCTGAAGATCTACGTATACCCCAGTTGCATACCGGGTAGCGATGAGATCATGACCACAGCCAATACGCCGGTACATCCCCGTTTGAAACCGCTGTACGATTACCTGCTGTTCAACAAACGGTTGGTCGATATCGAGAGCTACGATCCGAACGTGCTCAACATCTTCAGCAAGGAAGTGCTGCAAATGATCCGCGATGGCCAGGGCGGCTGGGAGGAAATGGTGCCACCCTACGTGGACAACATGATCAAGGACAACAAGCTCTTCGGCTACCGGCCCACCAAGGAGGACAAGGCGGCGAAGAAGGAGGTACAGGCCAAATAGTGTAGCGTCCATCCACCGATCGGCGGCTGAAAGTTCATCTGATCATTTTGGGCGCGTACCGGCCTCACCCTTCGGCTCCGCTCAGGGCCAGGCCGGCACCGGGCTATCCGCTCCAAAGCCGCACTCGTGCCTCGCTTGCGGGTTTTCCGCTTCCTCCGCAGTACTGCGGAGCCCTCGCGCGCTGGCGCATTCCGGGATGATCCTTCATTGGCAGGAACACTTCGGTAAGAACAGGATCTGCGTAAGTGGCGCAGCCGGAAAGCCCGCAAGACTGAAGGGAGGAGGAGTTGCAGGCGTAGCCACTACCAGCCAGGATCCCGCCCAACTCCGATCGCACTTTCTCTCCACCTTCACCATTCTCACCATTCACCCCCCGACTTTTCCACAACGACGTGATCTGTCGCAGCTGACTTGTAGTTTCACATCGGCCGCGATCGACGCGGGTTTTGTCAATGCCGATCAAGATCATACATACCGCCGACAACCACCTCGGCATCACTTATCAGAAGTACCCCGATGAGGTGCGCAAACGGCTGTTACAGGAACGGTTCGATGCGCTGAAAGCCTTGGTGGACGAAGGAAATTCGCGCGACGCACATTTCCTGGTGATCGCCGGCGACCTTTTCGATCGCACCAATGTGCAGAAGAACATCGTCGATGATGCGGTGAACGTGCTGAAGGTTTTCGAGGGCGAAGCCGTGCTGGTGCTGGCCGGGAACCACGATCACCTGGACAGCCTGACCGGATCAGACAAGGAGCAACTCTGGCAGCGCTTCCAGAAAGCCGCGGAAGGTTCGCGCGTGCATGCGTTGGTGAAGACACAGGTTGAAAAGTTCGAGATCGATGGACAGGCCGTGCATTTCTATCCTTGCCCCTGCCCCACCAAGACCGGCACCGAACATGTGATCGGCTGGATCGACAGTGCGGAAAAGCAGCCCGATGCGATCAGGATCGGCATCGCACATGGCAATGTGGAAGGCCTCGGGCTGGACAATGATCATCGCTATTTCAACATGACCGAGCAGGTGCTCCGCGCGGCCGGGATGCACACCTGGCTGCTCGGGCACATCCACGTGGCTGCACCCGCTCCGGGCATCAGCGGGCGGCAAACGTTCTACATGGCCGGGATCCACACACCCGATTCAGTTAAATGCACGCGGGGGGGTCATGCCTGGTATCTGGAGATCGAAGCCGATGGCAGTATCAAACACCATTCCTTGCAACCCGCGAAAGTGGATTTCAAGCGGATCACGCGTGAATTGATGCACGGGAACGATATCGAAGCGTTGCGTCAGGAATGCCAGAAACTGGATCTCTCTTCCACCGTGCTCGATCTGCAATTGACCGGCAGACTGGCCGATGAGGATTTGCGGTTGCTGACGAACACGATCGGAATAATGCGCGATCAGTGCCTTCATCTTTCGGATGAACTATCGATCCATCCGGTACTCGATGCCGCGGCGATCGAAAAGCTGTTCCCGAAAGAGACGCTTCCGTACCGCTTGCTCACCGCACTCGCCACCGATGAAAAAGATCCTGGCGATGTGCATCTCGCCTTGGAACTTATCAATGAAATAGAACGGTCATGAGGATCAAGAGCATCAGGCTGCATCCTTTCGGTGGCACACATGATCGCACGTACACGTTCTCCAATGGCGTGAATGTCCTGGAAGGCCCGAACGAGGCGGGAAAGAGCACGTTGTGCAACGCGTTGTTCCATGCGCTCTTCACGCCATCGACGCTTACTCCGGCGAAATTCCGTGATGTGATGAAGCGCTTCGTTCCATTGCCGGATGGCGATCATGCGCGCGTTACGTTGGTCTTCGATCACGAGGAAACGGAACACACGTTGATCCGCACATGGGGCGCGGGTGCGAACGCTTTGCTGGTGCGCAGCGGATCGCCCGATCTGGCCGATGGCGGCGAGATCGATGGGATCGTGCAACTTGCCTTGCGCTGGAACCAGGCGACGTGGGAACATGTCCTGTTC
>JAEYYE010000245.1 GCA_023430945.1 Bacteroidota bacterium | reverse complement strand
CTGCGGCAGATCTGCATCCACCCCAGGCTGGTAGAACCCTCCTACCGGGGCGAGGCGCCTAAGTTCGAGCTACTGTTTGAAACCCTGGAATCGCTTGGCGCGGAAAAGCACAAGGCGCTGATCTTCTCGCAGTTCGTTGAAACACTGTCCATCGTGCGTAAAGAGCTGGACTCGCGCCACATCCCTTACACATATCTAGACGGAAAGACACACAACCGACAGGAAAAGGTTGACACCTTCCAGAACGACCCTCAGGTTCGCTTCTTCCTGATCAGCCTGAAAGCTGGCGGCCTGGGCCTGAACCTCACCGCCGCCGATTACATCATCCATCTCGACCCGTGGTGGAACCCGGCAGTGGAAATGCAGGCCAACGATCGGGCGCACCGCATTGGGCAAGATAAACCGATATTTATCTACAAGATCATTGCGCGCGATACCGTAGAGGAAAAAATCTTGCAGTTGCAAGACCGCAAGCGAGCGCTGGTCAACCAGTTGATCACGAATGAGACCAGCTTCTTTAAATCGCTAACGCCGGATGATGTGAAGGTTTTATTCAGCTAACGCTAGTTCGATACTGTTGGCGAACATCAGGCGGACAGCAAAAGGAGCGTAAAACGAGAATGGCGGGTCGAAGCGAGTGGAATTTCGTTGAGCCAATCATTCAACCGCTTGATGTTCGTCGCAACCGCAATTGCCACGTTCTGTAAGTGCGTCTTTGCTTGACCCACATACCGAGCGCGACGGAGGTCACTACTACGGATGGCTTGGGAGAGCGTGCCCTCAATTCCACTCCGTTTGCGATAAAGGTTTTTGAAATCATCCGTCTGCTGCCGCTCTCGGGCCACTTGAAGGGCTTGGTGCCGACCCTCTGCCCGTAAGACTAAGATCCGGCCAGTATTCTTTGCTTTTGAACACTGCGAACGAACCGGACATGCCAGACAGGTTTTGGCATCAAACGTAATCTGGACAATCGGTTCCCCCTGGCTGTCCTGTTGAGGATACCAACGGATACTACGCTGTCCTTGCGGACAGGTAGCCGATTGCGCTTGCCAATCCACTTGAAACTGACTGGCATCAAATGCACCCGGTGTCCGTGATTGCCAACTCGGATCGACGTGCACCGGGCCAATCAAATCGATCTGATGCTTTTCTTGGCTGTCTAAAATGAGCTTGGCACTCACATAGCCCGCATCGACCAGATGTTGGCTGGGTGCCAGTTGGTTTTTTGCCAGTTCTTCTTGGATTTCCGCCGTGGCCTGATTGTCCTGCTCGATGGCCGGCCGTGTCTCCACCTGCGTAATGAGATGTGGCTTTTCCTCATCACAGGTTTCGGTCAAATGCACTTTATACCCAACCCAATGAATATCCCGCTTCCTACCGTAGCGGGCTTCAGGATCAAAAGGGGATCGAATCCACTCTCCTACGGGCGGCATTTCCTTCATTTTTCGGTGCCGGATCTGCCCTGCTTCGAGGATATACTGCTGTTCCCACACCTGTTTGAGGATCTTCACGGCTGGGACTTCTTTCAACCAGGATAAATCTTTCGCTTGTTCGATCGCTTCGAGCAGTTCCTGCCCATCTTGCCCGATTACTTTTAGCAATGCTTGGCGTTCGCTTTTCTCTTTCGGTAAGCGGTATTCATCCACCCGCTCTCCGTAACGGTCTACCCATTCAGACTTTAGCTGCACGCGCAACCAATCGGATGCAACGGTTGCCAGTATATTCAGGGTGTACCGCAGCGTTTCACCGACCACTTCCAGTTGATCCAACTCACGTACTGCCGCCAGTACATGGGTCGAATCCGTGCGCTGCTGTCCACGAGCTTTGATCCAGCCTTTTTCTTTGAAAATCTTCAAGATTTCATCCAGCAGCAGTTGGCTTTTCTCATATTCAACCAGCCGAGCGCGGAATTCACTCAAGATCGAGTAGTGAAACCCAGGATCGGTGAGTTCTAAACTCAAGGCATATTTCCAATCCAACCTGGCCCGCACCGCATCTGCGGCCTGGCGGTCGCTCAAGTTCTCCGCAAATTGCATGACCGTGACCAGAGCCAATCGCCAGGGACTCCACCCGGGCTGTCCTTCGTCTGAATAAAGTTCAACAAATAGATCATCGGTATAAATGCTGCCCAATTCATCCCGCATCTGCATGTACAGATTACCTTTCGGAAAAGCTGCCTGAGCAACAGTTTTCGTCATTTCTGGAACCGGTGGAATCGCATGTGGTTTGAGGGTCATCGCTTTCCTTTCTCCCTTCATCCCCTTCGCTTTCCACCATTATAATTTCTTCACTCTGGTTAGTTCGCCAACAGTATCGAACTTACGTTATTTAGGTCACGCAAGGCGCTATGCGGTTATGGAATAAACAATGGTGCCGTGCTCTGGCAAATTGCGCCGTTCTTCACCCGCATCCAGCGAGACGTAGGGTGTAGACCAGCGGAAGATCCATTTGGCATCTTCAACCGAAACATTGACGCAGCCGTGCGAGCGGCGCTCGCCAAAGGCGCTGTGCCAGAAAGCGCCGTGGATCGCAACCCCGCCCTGGATATACGTACACCAGGGCACAGCGGGGGTGGAGTAGCCGCTGGCCTCATCCCCCGCGGTCATGTTTTTCGAAATGATCTTCCAGTGGGTCAGCAGCTTGCCGGGCGGGGTCGAAAAATCGACCAGCTCACCTGTGTTGGGATCGGTGTAGGTGATGCCCGTGGAAACGCGGCAGAAGTACACCTCGCGTGTTCCTTCGTAACAGGCCAGTGCCTGCCGGTCGAGGTTGAGCTGGATAGTCTTCTCGTTTGGGTCAAGGTCAGGGCTGATCGGGGCGACGTCGGCATCCGTCAGCACTTTGAAGCCAGCGCCATCCGCCCAGTAGAACTCGCCGTAACCGCCGTAGCCATAACCCCGGCCATTGGCATCCTCGTTCCAGCGATACTCGACAAACCCGTTACTGCTGCGCACCCGGTCGATCCACACCACTTGCCCGTAATATAAGCGCGGCGGAAAGTTGTAGGCGATGTTGTCGCGCAGCCAGGGCGAG
>JAEYYE010000218.1 GCA_023430945.1 Bacteroidota bacterium | reverse complement strand
GTGGTGATGATCCGCGATCGGTTCCGCGTGCTGGAGCAGAAAATAAATGCGCATCCCGCCCTCTCGGACGGTGACAAGGTGGAGCTGCAGCAATACATCACCCGCTGCTACGGAAGCCTCACCACCTTCAACATACTCTTCGAGGACAAGGAAGATCAGTTCGTAGGGCAGAAAGGCGAGCGGTAAAAAGAAACCCCGGCAGGGCCGGGGTTCCATCAAGCACCGGGGAAACCTCAGTTCTCGGCCTTGGCCGCATCACCGAGGCTAACAGCCATGTCCTCCCAGGTCATACCGGTATAATTGCGTTCCGCCTTCGCTGTTCCATCCTCCGCATACCGTTCCCACGTACCGGTCTTCACCCCGTTGGCCATCATTCCGGTGCTTTCGACATTTCCATTCGGGTAGTAGAAGGTGAAGTTGCCGTGTGCCGTGCGCAGGTCCGCATCAGCATAGGTTCCCGTCATTCTCAACCTTCCTTCATTGTCCTTCACGACCACGGCGAATTGTCCATTCTCCGCTTCGGTCACCGTGCGGATGAAGGTCTCTTTATCCTTCGGTGTGGCCGGGGTCACAAGGTCCCAGCGCACTTTGTCCTGGCGCAGTACGCGATCGGAACCTGTTCCATTGGGATCACCGTTATTTTCAACATTGGCATTTGCAGGTACTTGAAGTGATAGGATCGCACCTGCGATAAGAAGTGTGTTCAAGGTTTTCATGGCTGTTGGATCTTTTGTAAGTGTGATCTTTTCCGCTTTTTCCTGCTTCCTTCCAAGACCGATCGGATGCCACGATCAACGAGGTTTTCCATGCGTGGAAAGGGTTTCACGGCCGATCGTGGGATCTTGAACGATCGCTTCCTCATTCGGGATGAAGTTCCTCCCCACAATAGGTCCGGACGATGTTCGATCCCACAGCGTGTGGAATTCGTGGAACAATGCCCTTCAGGCATCCAACGTGGAATCCGATCCTCTTTTGTGTGTTGAAGGAATGGAGCGGATTCCCCACGCGCTGATGGCAACGCCTCAGTGAATAGAGGAGTATTACAGGGAATTGTCGGTGGAACGCGCGTAGCGGACCACTTCAGCGCGGCCCTCCTTGATCACCACCTCGGTATAGCGGCTCTCATCGAAAGGCTGTTCCACCGTAAAGAAGGGAAGGATCGCGATCACCGATCCACCGATCAGGTGCGGCAGGTGGATCCGGTCGGAGAATCCGAAGAGCCAGGGTGATGCTGCGAGCACGACCCCGATCGCCACATCGATCCACAGATGGGTTCTCACTTTCAGCAATTTGATCACCCCCATTTCGAACCGGGTGAAAAGGCTGGTGATCACCAGGGCACCGCCGAGTACGAAGGGCACCTGCACGGCCATGCCGCGCGCAGCGTGATATTCAAAGATCCAGGGTGAAACGATCATCACGATACCCAGCAGGTGGTCCAACAAGCCGTGCGTCAGCGTTGGAATGTATCGGGGGTGCTGCATTTCACTTCTTCCTACCCGATCGTATGCCGATCGGATCAGGCTCTGACCTTCATCAATGCGCGAAGATCCTCCAGCGTGTTGGCCTCTTCGATCTTCTTGTCGTGGCGCCAGCGTGCTATCCGTGGAAAACGCACGGCGACCCCGCTCTTGTGGCGGGAACTTTCACTTATTCCCTCGAAGGCCAGTTCGAATACGAGCTCGGGCTTCACCTGGCGCACCGGACCGAACTTTCCGATCGTGTTGCGCTTCACGAACGAATCCACTTTCTTCAGTTCCTCATCGGTAAGTCCGCTATATGCTTTTGCGAACGTGACGAGCTCACCGTTGTTCCAAAGGCTGAAGGTGTGATCGGTGTACAGATCGGCGCGGCGGCCGTGGCCCCGCATGGAGAAGGTGAGCACCGCATCGATCGTGAGCGGATCCACCTTCCATTTCCACCAATCACCTTTCTTGCGGCCCACTTCATAAGTACTATCGATCCGTTTCAGCATCAATCCTTCGGCGCACAGTTCACGAGCTTTTTCGCGTGAATCGACCAATTCATTCCAGGTGGTGAACGGAACGATCTGCGAGATCCTGAGGGTAGGATGGCCGGCTTCCGCAACGATCCTTTCCAGGATCTGCCGGCGCAACGAGAGCGGTTCCTGCCGCATGTCCTTTCCTTCGTATTCGAGCAGATCGTAGGTCATCAGAACGATCGGAACATCGGCGAGTACTTTTTTGCCAAGTGTTTTTCTACCGATCCGTTGTTGAAGCAAGTTGAATGAAAGAGGCGCATTCCCGCGCCATGCCATGATCTCGCCATCCAGCACGGTGCCTTTGGGTATCACGCCCTTCAACGCCTCGAACTCCGGGTACTTGTCGGTGACGAGTTCTTCGCCGCGGCTCCACACATAATGCTTCGATCCGCGTACGATCAACTGCCCCCGGATGCCATCCCATTTATACTCCGCCTGCCACTCCTGCGGATCGCCCAGGGTCTGCAATGCTTCGATACCCTTCAACCCTTCGGGATCTTCCAATTGATAAGCGAGATAGAAGGGATATGGCCGCGAATCCGTATCCCCGCTGTGATCGGCGAAGAGCAGATCCTGGAAGGTCGTGGTGTGTGGGCTCCAATCGCCCATCAGCCTATGAGCGATCACGTCCTCATGCAGGCCCGTCGACTTCGAAAGACCTTTCACCATGATCTTCTGGCTTACGCCGATGCGGAAACTGCCGGTAATGATCTTGTTGAACACGAAGAGGGCCATGCCATCCAGGGCAAGCCAGGCGGCTTTTACCAGGTGGGCCTTGTCCTCGTCCGATCGGTCCTTCAACGCTTCCACGTATAGGACCCAATCGCGCAGGCTTTTTTCGATCCTATCACCTTTCGGGGCGAGCAGTGTGATCGTTTCGGCCAGATCGCCCACCACGTGGTAACTGTGCTCGAGCAGCCATTCCGAAATGCCGCTCATTTCGCCGATCCATTGGCGAAGCTGGGTGCTTGTAACGGGCCTGCGCGGCCGGCGGCCGCTGAGCATGGCGATCACCCAGATCCTGTCCTCATCGGAAGCTTCGCTGAAATAGCGGGCCAGTGCATCCACCTTCGCATTGGTGCTCGTGGTGGAATCGATCTCGTCGAAGAGCTGTGCGGCGCGTTGCATGATCTATTCCCCCACCTTCACTTCGGGCTTGTCCAGCAGACCAAGTTCCTCCACCGCACCTTCACCGGCGAATTCCGTGCTTTCCGCGCAGGCATCGTAACCGAGCGTTTTCAGGTGATCGCTGAAGATGTCCGTATAACCGTGCGTAGCGATCACCCGTTCGGCACCGGTTTCGCGCACGGCGAGCAAAAGGGCATCCCAATCCGCATGATCGCTCAGCACGAAGCCGCGATCTAGTGATGCCCGCCTGCGCCAGCCCCGCAATTGCATCCATCCGCTGGCCATGGCCGTGCTGTAGGGCCGCATCTTGCTCGTCCAGGGTGTGCCCACGGCCGATCCCGGCGTGATCACCATCGCCCTTCTGAACATTTCCTTTGGTGTATCCTTCGTTACCTGTTCCGTGGGTGGCAGATCGATGCCCGCTTCGGTGAGCACCTTGTTCATGTTCTGTACGGCGCCGTGCGTGAGCACAGGCCCGATAGATAGGTCGAGCCCTTTCAATACGCGCTGCGCCTTGCCCAGGCTGTACGCACTTATGATCGAACACACGCCATTGGCGGCATTGGTGCGCCACCAATCATTTATCTGGCGGAACACATCGGCGGGTTCGGGCCAGCGGTAGATCGGAAGGCCGAACGTGCATTCGGTGATGAACGTGTGGCAACGGACCGGTTCGAAGGGGGCGCTTATGCCGTCGGTATGGCGCTTGTGATCGCCGGTCGCGACCCATACTTCACCCTTGTATTCAGCCCGCACCTGCACGCTGCCGGGGATGTGCCCGGCAGGATGAAAGCTGAAACGCACCCCATTGATCGTGATGGTCTCACCGTGTTCAAGGCTGGAGATGTTGAGGTCGGTGCCGAGCCGCGCGTGAAGGATCGGCCGTGTGATCGGGTGGCACAGATAATCCTTGTGGCCGTAGCGCGCATGATCGCTGTGGCCATGTGTGATCAGCGCTTTTTCGACACGTCGCCAGGGATCGATGTAGACCCCCGCCTGCTCGCAGAATATCCCGCATTCGTTGAATGATAGAAGGGTCGCCATCGCTTGATCCACAAGTTAACGATCAACATGCGTTATCCATTCGCAAGTGGCTGTCATTAACGGAATTTGCAGGGATCGGCACGAGGCCTGTTAAATTTGGAAGATGCCTTCAGCAACGGAGAAACTATGCCTGGAATGCGGCACCAAGATCAGCGGCCGCACCGACAAACGCTTCTGCTCCGATGCGTGCCGCAATCTGTACCATTATCACGCGAACAACAGCAGCATAAACTACGTGCGCAACGTGGTGAACACGCTGAAGCGCAACCGCCGGATCCTCTCTGAATTGAATACGGGGCCTGAAGGAAAGACCAAGGTGCACCGCGAAAAACTGCTGCAGGCGGGATACAACTTCATGTACCACACGCATATCTACCGCACCAAGGCCGGCAATAGCTACACGTTCTGCTTCGAACACGGCTTTCTGGAGACCGGCGAGAACTGGTACATGCTCGTGCGCCGTGATGAATACCTCGGCCGCTCCGGCGATCTGAAACAGGCGTGATCAGCCCAGCGCCCAGATCAGCAGCACGATCATCGCCAGGATCATGAGGGCGAAGACCACCGGCCCACCGATCTCGTTCTGTTCAGCTTCCTCTGGAAAATTCCCTTCGAAATGATCGCTCATGACACTCCTTGCTAGGTGCACAAATATAAACGTACACCGGCAACGCGGAGCACCGCGGGAAGATCCGAGCAGAATGCGCCCCTCAGTTCAAGCTGAACGTGGGTTGCCGCAATACCATCCTGGCGATCACCGAGCTTTCGTTGGCACGCATGCGCTGGATCATGGCAGCTACATGCTCATCCAATTCCCGATCGCTCAATTTCGCCAGGTCCTTGTATACCGGCAGACTGCTCTTGCTCTTCAGGATCAATGCTATTTTGTAAGAGCGTGACATGGTTCCTGCAGAGAAGACGTTGGTACCCCCCAAAGGGATGCCTCCCACGGTAGGGGATCGGGGGAACGGTATCCGGATCGGGGGGAGTGGTTGGATCCGATCCGATCAGGAAGCAACCTTCCTGTACCATCCGCCCAAGACTTTCGGATCGATATGATCCGCTTTCCGGATCTTCAAATGCCGCATCTGCTTCCCGGTCCCTTCAAGCTTTTCCGCATCAGTACCAAGCTTCTGTGCTTCGAAGAAGCCAAGGGTCACATATGCTTTTGCGGGTTTCAGGTAGGTGATGTCCTTTTTTGAAGTGAAAACGGGCCATTCCCATTTGATCGATCCCTTTACGCCAGGGACCGATCCCATGATCAGATCGAGCAATTGCTGCATGATCCATGATCCGAAGGAACGAAAGGATCAAAAATTACAGAACCACTGCATCGACTCGGTCGCTTCGGCCAACCCAAGTTCATGCGCCTGGCGCAGGTCCTCGCAACCATGGATCAGGTTCTGGTTCATCAGGTAGGCCATGCCGCGGTCGTAGATATGCACGGCCGCCGTGGGATCGAGGTTGATCGCCCGCGAATAATGTTCGATCGCTTCGAGATATTCGCCGAACAACATATGCAGATCGCCTTTCTGGTTCCACGCCATTGGATCGGAATCGTTCAACCCCAGCGCTTTTTCCGCATCGCGCATGGCACCGGCCCGATCACCCAGATGTTTCCGTGTGAAACTGCGGTTATAGTATAGGTCGGCGGCGAGCGGATCGAGTTGTAGCGCGCTGGTGTAATCCACTTCGGCACCTTCAAGATCCCCCGTCTCCTTTCGGATCAACGCGCGCTGTGCCAGGAATGCAGTTCGTTCATGTCCCAACTTGATCGCCATGTCCATGTCATGGAGCGCAGCATCGCTCATGCCCAGCGCGCGGTAGGCGATGCCGCGGTTGTAATACGCCAGCGCAAAGCCAGGCCACACGGTGATCGCGGCGGTGTACGCGGCCACGGCTTCCTGATAACGTCCCGATCGCATCAAGGCAAGACCACGCAGATCGTGCGCAAGCGCTGAACGATCGTTCAAGGAGAGCACGCGATCGGCCGTTGCGAGCGCTGAATCCAGGTTCTCACTCTGAAGATGAATGAAGCCTTTCTTCAAATGGAGCATCGTATCGTTGGGATGCTCAAGAAGAATGGAATCGAGTTGTTCCAACGCCCGATCCGGGCGGCCAAGATCCAGCCAGCGATCGATGCGTTCGCGTTGGAGCAACTCATCGTAGGGCGCGAGTTCCTGCGCCGCCACCACATCGAGTTCGGCCCCTTTATGGTCGCTCATGAGGATCCGGAGCTTCGCGCGTTGATCCAGGATGTATCCCGACTGCGGGTTGTAATGATAGGCCTGATCGAGATCCTGCAACGCTTCGTTGTAACGGCCTGTACGCATGAGCAGCGAAGCTCGTTTCATATAGGCCTCGGCAAAGGCGGGATCCATCTGGATCGCATTGGTGTAGTGTTCGTAGGCCTTCTCTGAGTTACCGGTGCGAAGGGCCAGATCGCCCTGCTGGATCACAAAATTCGCATCGAGCCGGTTGTCCACCTGGGCGATCGCACCGATCGAGAGGCCGATCGCCAGGATCAGTGAGGATAGATGTGCTGCCATGCGGGATCCACTTTTGGTTGTTGGTAAGTGTGGCTGGAAACAATGTCCCGCCTCTTGATCGGAAAGCCGCATGGCTCTAGTTTCGCCCGCTCATTTTCACGGAACCGCAAAAACCAAATGTCCATGTTGCGCCTGCTGATCATCGCCCTGTTCGCTACAACGGCCGTGCCGCTGTGGGCCGTTCAACTGCGTGTGCAAGGTGTGGTCACCGAACTGTATTCGCGCAGGCCGCTTCCCGGCGTGCTGGTGCGCATCTACAAGAATGGCGAAAAAGTGCAGGTGATGAATTCCAGCGCCTTCGGGCGATATTCCGCCGTGCTGGACAACAATGCCACGTACATCATCCGTTTCAGCATGCCGGGGCATGTGACCAAATGTTTCGCGATCGAGACCTTCGGTCCGGCGTGGGAGGGTGATAATGCCGTGAAGCAATTGGAGGTGGAGATGACGATGTTCGAAAGAGTGCCCGGATTGGATCTGTCGTTCTTCGATCTGCCGTTGGGCATCGCCCGGTTCACACCCATGACGGGTGTGATCAGCTGGAACATGGATTATGAATCCAAGGTGAAGCCCGAGGTGGACCGGTTGATGCACGAAGTGACCTTGCGGCGGGAACAACTCGCCACGATCGAAGCGCAACGCCGCGTGGACCGGCAGGCGGTGCAGTGAGCGCGCGCCCGGGATGGGAGCGGCAGCCCAAATTGCGATCAGAAAATGAGATGATCAGAGGATCAGATGATCTCTGACGATCGTATTCAATTATCTGATCATCTCACTTCCCGATCATCTGATCAACACCCGCTTCTTCTTAAACCATTGTTAAGCCGGTGATCACCAGAGGGCCTGCCTCTAACTTCGCCGCATGCGCATACTGATCATCATTTCGCGGCTGATCGTTGGATCGCTGTTCATCGTGAGCGGTTTGATCAAGGCGAACGATCCGCTGGGTTTCTCCTATAAGCTGGAGGAATACTTCGCCGAGAGCGCACTGAACCTCACTTTCCTGGAACCGTATGCCGTTGCGCTGGCGATCCTCGCGTGCCTGGCGGAAGTGGTTCTTGGTTTCGCAGTGCTTTTCGGCGGAAGGATGAAGATCGCGACGTGGGCGCTTCTGCTGCTCACGTTGTTCTTCGGCTGGCTCACTGCGTACACCGCCACGTGCGATCCGCAGGGAACGTATACCGTGATGGTGAACGGGGTGGAGGAGACCCGCTCGGTTACGTGCGTTACGGATTGCGGCTGCTTCGGCGATGCGATGAAGGGATCGGTGGGCCGGAGCCTTACGCCGTGGGAAAGTTTCGCGAAGGACATGGTGCTGCTGGTGTTCATCATTCCGCTGTTCATCATGCGCAAGCGGATCGAATTCAACACCACGAAGGATGATCTGATCATGCTTTTCGGCGGACTTCTTCTCGTCGCGATCTGGAGTTGGATCTTCACCTGGGCCGGTCCGGTCTGGTTCACCTTGATCGGTTTTGCCGGCTACCTCGCGATCAAGCGTGTGTGGGATGGTGTGAAGGCCGAATGGGCCGCTGCCGCATGGATCACCTTGATCACGCTGATCTTCACCTGGTATACGATCACCTATCTCCCGATCCGCGATTACCGTCCGTATGCCGAAGGAAAGAACATCGCAGAGCAGAAGCAGATGGGCACGCCGCCGAAGCAGGACATCTTCATGATCTACCGCAACAAGACCACCGGTGTGGAAGAGGAATTCAACGCGAACGGCGCCTATCCGTGGGACGATGAGAACTACGAATACGTCGATCGGCGGATCGTGGAGATCGAAGCGGGGATCGTTTCGCCCGTGCAGGATTTCATCCTTACCGATGTGGATGGAAATGAATTGACCAACGACATCCTTGCCGAACCTTCGCCGGTGTTGCTGGTGATGATGTACAACGCGTTGAAGGCCGATCGGAGTTGCATGGAAAAGATCCGTGCGCTGGCCGATGAAGCCTACAAGAACGGTTGGTACGTGTACGGTGTGAGCGCGAGTCCGTTCGCGCAGATCGAGGAAGTGCGCCACGAACACCAGCTTCCGTTCGATTTCCTGCAGGGCGATGAAAAGGTGATCAAGACGGTCGTACGCGCCAATCCCGGGATCGTTCTTTTGCAGCAAGGCACCGTGCTTGGGACCTGGAGTTGCGCGGAAACCCCAAGCTTCGCCGAAGCAAGTGAACGGGTGAAGCCGATCGCACAATAGATCGATGGCCACGTATTTCCTTCGCCGCATCATCAACGGACTATTGGTGCTCTTCGGCGTAGTGAGTCTGGTCTTCCTGATCTTCAATCTGAAGCCGGGCGATCCAGCGCGCATGCTGGCCGATCAGCGCAGCAGCCCGGAGGCGCTCGCTGCGATCCGCAAGGATCTCGGGCTCGGCTATCCGCTCTCCACGCGCTACCTGCTTTACCTGAACGATCTGTCACCGATCGCGATCATGCAGGAGATCGATCGCGACAGGCCGGCATTTCTTGATCGGGAACGCTACACCGTGGCCGGAACGATCCCGATCGGAGGGAAACTTCTCGTATTGAAAGCGCCATATTTGCGCTTCAGTTATCAAAGCCGTCGCGGCGTCACCGAGATCCTTGCGGAAGCTTTTCCCAATACGGCGATCCTTGCGGTAACAAGCATGTTGCTGGCTGTCGTTCTTGGCCTGGCGATGGGCACATGGGCCGCAGTGAAGAAAGGCACCTGGATCGATGGAGCATTGCTCGGTATAAGTGCGCTTGGCATGGCCGGTCCTTCATTCTTTGTTGCCGTACTGGCAGCCTGGCTCGGCGGTTATGTGTGGTATGAGCAGATCCCGGTGCCGATGTGGCCGATCGTCTTCATCGTATTCCTGATCGGAGCGAAACTGGTGCGCATGTGGAGGCCGGAATTCGATCCGAAGATGCGGCCGGTGCTCGGTCAACGACTGCATTTCAGCACCTGGCAAATAGCGATCTTCGCCTTCATCTGGCTCATCTCCTTTCTGCTCGGTCACGACTGGGCGCGATCCACATTCACTCTTCCCGGCACCGGCTTGCCCATGAGCGGCGATCTGGTCGATGTCGATCCGTTCACAGGACCGTTCATCAATTGGCGGCACATCATCCTCCCAACGCTGGTGCTCGGCATCCGTCCGCTGGCGATCGTGGTACAGCTCACGCGCAGCAGCCTGCTCGATGTGCTTTCGCAGGATCACATCCGCACCGCCCGCGCGAAAGGACTTCCGGAATTCGATGTGATCGTGAAACATGGATTGCGCAACGCACTGATGCCCGTGCTCACCGCGGTGAGCGGCTGGTTCGCTTCACTGCTCGCCGGCGCCGTTTTCGTGGAATACGTCTTCGGTTGGAAGGGAATGGGCCTCGAAGTGTTCAACGCGCTCGAGCGCGAGGATCTGCCGGTGGTAATGGGCGCGGTGCTGGTCTTCGCCACGATCTTCGTGGTGATGAACGTGGTGGTGGATCTGCTCTACGCGGTGCTCGATCCACGCGTGCGCACGGCGTGATCGGATTTGCTCCCTCTCTTTGAGAGAGGGTCGGGGTGAGGATTTTGGGCGTTCCCCGGCCCAATTCGGCCGGGTAGGGCTCTTCACTCCAAGTCCTCAGTCGTCGTACCTCCTCCTTCCGGGCTTTCCGTTGCGATCCCTAACGCAACCTTCGGTTCAAAAAAGCCTTCCGACCTTTGCGGCCATGCGAAAGATCGTAGCGGGCAACTGGAAGATGAACAACGATCGCACGGCAGCGATCGATCTGATCGAAGGGATCATCGGCAATATGAATGGATCGGATGTGGACGTGGTGATCGCACCACCGTTCCCGTTCCTGCAGGCAGCGGTCGAGCGCACGCGCGGATCACGCGTCACCATTGCGGCGCAGAATTGTCATCAGGCGGAGAAAGGTGCGTTCACCGGTGAAGTGAGCGTAGGCATGCTGGAAAGTCTTGGCGTGGGCGCCTGCATCGTGGGGCACAGCGAGCGGCGACAATACTTCTGCGAAACGGACGGCATCGTACGCCAGAAGATCGAACTGCTCTTGAAGTACGGCATCACACCGATCTACTGCTGCGGCGAAGTGAAGGAGGAACGCGAAAGCAGAGAACATTTCAATGTGGTCGCAGCGCAGATCAAGGAAGCGCTTTCCGGCTTCGATCAAAATTCCATGGCGCGCATCGTGATCGCGTACGAACCCGTGTGGGCGATCGGCACAGGCCTCACTGCCACACCCGATCAGGCGCAGGAGATGCACGCATTCATCCGCCAGCAGGTACGATCGATGGTGAACGAAGTGGCCGACGCCGTTCCGATCTTATACGGCGGCAGCTGCAAACCCGATAACGCCGAAAGTCTCTTCAGCCAGCAGGACGTTAACGGCGGCTTGATCGGTGGCGCCTCACTCGATGCAGATCAGTTCACCCAACTTATCCAGATCGCAGCGAACGTGAAGTAGCAAGACGCAAGCGGCAAGCAGCAAGTCGCAAGCGGCAAGGCGGTTACGATCACCGATCACCAATCACCCCGTTCAGCATTCTGAATTTTTCATTCCAAATTCTTCATTTGATCCATGCCATACACCAAAGTCTCCTTCCTGGTGCAGCCGCTCGATCCGTGGCGCGACATACTCATGGTGGAGCTTGGTGAGATCGGTTACGACACGTTCGAGGAAACTCCAGGCGGACTTGATGCCTACATCCGATCGGAGCATTTCGATGCGGCGGCTTTTTCCGATCTGCTCACTCTGCGCGATCCGCATGTCTCGGTGAACTGGACCTCGATCGAGGTCGCCGATCGGAATTGGAACGCCGAGTGGGAGAGCAG
>JAEYYE010000115.1 GCA_023430945.1 Bacteroidota bacterium | reverse complement strand
TTCCTGCATCGCTTCGAGCAGCGCGCTCTGCACCTTTGCCGGTGCGCGGTTGATCTCATCGGCCAGCACGAAATTGCTGAAGATCGGTCCCTTGCGCACGGTGAATTCCTCGTTGCGCTGGCTGTATATCATGGTGCCGATCAGGTCGGCCGGCAGCAGATCGGGTGTGAACTGGATGCGGCTGAAATCAACGTCCACGGTGCGTGCGAGCGCCTTTATCGCCATGGTCTTCGCCAGTCCGGGAACGCCTTCCAGCAGGATGTGTCCATCGGCGAGCAGGGCCACGAGCAGCTTCTGCACCATGTCCTTCTGGCCCACGATCACCTTTTCCATTTCGCGATCGATGAGATCAACGAAACCGCTCGCCTCCTGAATTCGATCGTTAAGCGCCCGGATGCTCTCTGATGTTACGGATCGCTGGGTATCGGGGAGCATGTGATCCATGTCGTTCTCGATCTTTTGTTCGTGAACGCACAAAATTCCGAGGCATATTCCGCTGGAGATCAGCATTACAGTTAAAGTCTGTTAAGATCAAAGAAGGGATTTGATATCATTTTCAAAAAGATCCGCGCAGCGCCGAATTATCAACAAACGCATTCCTTGCGGAGGCTGCGCATACCTTCGGCGGCATGGCGGAAAAGAAAGCACTGAGCCTGCAGGAAGCTATCGCGAGCGTGCGCGAATTCCATGATGCGTTCGGCATTGCCAACGCCTCCAGGCCCACTGGCGCGATCGGAGAACGTGATGCACTGCTGCGCTACAAGTTGATCCGGGAGGAAAATGAGGAATACCTCGATGCGGCCATGCGTGGCGACCTGGTGGAAGTGGCCGATGCGTTGGGCGACGTACTCTACATTCTTTGCGGCACCTTGCTGAAACACGGCCTTGAACACAAGATCGATGAAGTGTTCCGGGAGATCCAGCGAAGCAACATGAGCAAGCTGGATGCCGATGGAAGACCGATCTACCGCGACGATGGAAAAGTGTTGAAGAGCGACCGGTACTTCAAGCCGGACATCGCTGCGATCCTTCAGGCGGAGCCGGAACACGCAGGTTGATCGCGGCGATGGATCTGCCTGTTCTGCTTCGGCGTTCCCGTGATTCCTCGCTCTGGCGGATCGCTCTCAACCGGCTGCTACCATGGAAGATCCCATTCAATGCGCCACATGGTTTTGAAGTGATCCCCATGCGTGATGGAGGCATCAAGGTGAAGATCCCTTTCTGGCGCGTGAACCGCAACCATATCCGCGGCATACATGCGTGCGCAATGGCCACGGCCGCGGAAATGTGCAGCGGCCTTGCGATCATGGAACATCTCGATCCGAAGAGATACCGTCTGATCATGCGCAGCCTGAACATGGAATATCATTTCCAGGCGAAGAAGAGGGCTTTTGCGATCTGCGTTCCGTCGACCGGTACGATCGAACAGCAGGTGATCCTTCCACTGCGAACGCACCCTTCCATCGAAATGGAAAGCACCGTGCGCGTTGAGGATGTCGATGGGCATCACCTGGCCACCGGAACGATCGTGTGGCAGGTGAAGGAATGGGGCCAGGTGCGCACGAAGTTGTGATCGGTACCTTTTATCGCTCGGGGATCTGGTCCGGGGACCCGGGAGTTGGACTTCCGTTCTGCGCCCACGCGCTGCGTGAAAGTGGGATCAGGAAACCCAGAGAGATGATCGAGCCGCGGTTGTATTCCTTGATCCTATCGATCGTTGCACCATTGATGTCAGTGAATACGATATCATCGGATTGGATGTTCGTGATCCCGAACAGGTAGCGATAATTCAGGATCAGTCGGGGAACGCCCAACACCACGGACATACCCGCTCCTCCAGCGATGAAGATCTCCGTAGGAGCAAAAAAAGTGTCCGGAAAATCCGATGTGCGATCCTGGAAATAACTCAAATACCAGGGGTTTGTTGAACGATACCTTGCGGTGAGCCCGTATGCCAGACCGGGGCCGAGCATTACTTCCCCCTGTACCTTGCCTGCTCCGATCCTTCCTTTTGCCAGCAACGTCAGATCCACATAGTTCAAGATAAGCACATCTTCAAATTCCGAACTGCCGGCGTACCTGTTCCCTTTCATCGTATATCCGATCTCGGGTTGCAGCGCGAAATGATCGCCCAGCATGATCTCGATCGGAAGTGCGATCGAGATGCCGATCGTGTTCTTCGTGTTCTTTTTCAGCAGGTCGGTCGTACTTTCTTCCGAAGCACCGAAGCCGCTGGTGAACAGGGAAACGCCGGCACGATCACCGATCGAGACCTGTGCATCGATGGAATTCGTTTGAAGAAATAGGATCGAAATGATCAGGTGCAACAGATTTCTCATCGTTTTAAAATTCATCGTGAAGCTAGCGCGTGGACGCCATATCGCACGTGTTGGAATACCAGGTGTGACATGCACACGCATCCATCCGGGCCGCAGGGCTACTTTTGCCGCTCCCAGATCCATTCATCCAACGCGTGCCAGAAACGATCATCATCCTCGATCATGGTTCACAGTACACCCAGCTGATCGCAAGGCGTGTGCGCGAATTGAACGTGTACTGCGAGATCCATCCGTTCACCAAGGCGGCCGAGCTGGCTGCGGATCCCAATGTGAAGGGGTTCATCCTCAGCGGAAGTCCCAGCAGTGTGCACGAACCCAACGCTCCCGATACGGATCTTACAGGCATTCTCGGGCGCACACCGGTGCTGGCGGTCTGTTACGGGGCGCAATTGCTTGCGAAACGCACCGGCGCCACCGTGGAACGGAGCAAGGTGCGTGAATACGGTCGTGCGCACCTGAGCACGATCGCGCCGAGCCACCTTTTCGATGGCATACAGGCGGGCACCCAGGTGTGGATGAGCCACGGCGACACCATCACCATTCCGAGCGAGGCGATGGAAGTGATAGCGAGCACGCCGGAAGTGCCGGTGGCAGCTTATCGGCTGATGGATCGGATGACCTTCGCGGTGCAATTCCATCCCGAGGTCTATCACACAACGGATGGTCTTCAACTTCTCCACAATTTCGTGATCGGCATCTGTGGCTGCACCGCGGATTGGACCCCGCATGGTTTCGTGGAGCACACCGTTCAACGACTGAAGGAACAGATCGGTGATGGCACCGTGGTGATGGCGCTCAGCGGCGGCGTGGACAGTTCAGTGGCCGCGCTCCTGCTCGATCGCGCGATCGGCGAGAAGCTCCACTGCATCTTCGTGGACAATGGCCTGTTGCGCAAGGATGAATACCAACGTGTGCTGGAAAGCTACCAGCACCTTGGCCTTAACATCACCGGCGTTGATGCGCGTGAGGAATTCTACCGCGCATTGAAAGGAAAAGAGGATCCGGAGGCGAAACGCAAAGCGATCGGAAGCACGTTCATCGATGTGTTCGACCGGGAAGCGCACCGGATAAAAGGCGTGCAGTGGCTCGGCCAGGGAACGATCTATCCCGATGTGATCGAAAGCGTAAGCGTGAACGGACCCAGTGTAACGATCAAGAGCCATCACAACGTGGGCGGCCTTCCCGCGCACATGAAGTTGAAAGTGGTTGAACCGCTGCGCCTTCTCTTCAAGGATGAAGTGCGCAGGGTGGGAAAGGAGCTCGCGCTCGATCCGAACATACTTGGCAGGCATCCGTTCCCAGGGCCGGGCCTGGCGATCCGGATCCTGGGCGAGGTGACGCCGCAGAAAGTCGCGTTGTTGCAGGAAGTGGATCATATCTTCATACAAGGGTTGCGCGAGGAAGGATTATATGATCAGGTGTGGCAGGCCGGCGCGATCCTTCTGCCGGTGAAGAGCGTGGGCGTGATGGGCGATGAACGCACCTACGAACAGGCCGTAGCCCTGCGCGCGGTTAGCAGCACCGATGGCATGACGGCAGATTGGTGCCACCTGCCGTATGAATTCCTGGCACGGATCTCGAACAGCATCATCAACCGCGTGCGTGGCGTGAACCGCGTGGTGTACGACATCAGCTCGAAACCACCAGCCACGATCGAATGGGAATGAACCACCGATCCAACTTCCAGCCCTGTCTCCGTGCGGCGCGGCTCGGGGCTTTGCTGCTCTTCGTACTTGCCGCTTTCTTCATTCAGGCGCAGGAAGTACGCAACGTGAACGGGCGCAAACATTTCGTACACAAAGTTGAACAGGGGCAGACGCTCTATGCGATCGGCCGCACGTATGCCGTGGGTGTGGAGGATATCGTGAAGGCGAACCCGACAGCCGCCGCAGGTCTATCGATCGGTCAGGAACTGCTGATCCCCGCCGATGCCGTGAACAGGAAGGAGGCGCGGAACGCGCCGAAGCTCGCTGCCGATGGTGAATTGATCCACACCGTTGCCAAACGCGAAACGATCTTCGGGATCGCACGCGATTACGGGATCGACATCAACCTGCTCCTTGAGCGAAATCCCGATCTGAACAGTGGCCTGCGTGAAGGCATGGAAGTGGTGATCCCGGTGAAGCCACAGGCTAACACAGCGGATATTTCAACGCAACCTGCGGTACCGCAACGGATGCTGGACCATATCGTACAGCCCGGCGAGACCTTGTATTCATTGGGAAAACTCTATGTGGTGGATCCCAGGGCGATCCAGGCCGCCAACAATGGTCTGCCCGAAGGGCTGAAGGCCGGGATGACGGTGAAGATCCCGCTTCGCCACGGCGTGGAACAGATCGAAGAAAGACCAGCCCCGCCTGAAATGCGATCCACCTACAAGGTGGGCATGCTGCTGCCTTTCTCGGTGGATCGCAACGATAGCATCATCGCAGCGAACACCAACGATCCATCGTTCCATGAACCTTCGCGGATCGCTGCGCAATTCTATGCCGGTGCATTGCTTGCGCTGGATTCATTGGAAAGGATCGGTCTTCGCGCCGATGTTTCCGTGTTGGATCTGGGCGATGAAGCGAAGACATGGAACCCCGTTCTGCGCAAACCCGAACTGTCGCAGATGGACCTGTTCATCGGCCCGTTCCACCGAACGGCGATCGAGCAGCTTCTGAAGGTTAACCGCCAGGCGCACATCGTATGTCCGGTGCCACAAGCCAGCAAATTGCTGTTGGGCAATCCCACCGTAAGCAAGGTTACGCCAACACGATCGGACCTGATCCGGCACACCGCTGCATACGTGGCGCACCGGCATGCGAAGGACAACATCATCATGCTGGCGCCTGACATCTTCGCTGACAAGGACATCCAGGACCAGATGCTGCGTGCGTTGCAGGATGCACTGAACGGAAGGCCCGATCGCACGCGGGACAGTGTTCTTGTGATCCGCAAGGATCGGAAGGAGATCGCCAGTATCACCGCTGCGCTCGATCCTTCAAGGATGAACGTGATCGTAGCGCCGAGCCAGGACATGGAGTTCGTTACCGCCATCGTGAACGCGCTGGAAGCGCAGACAGAGAAGCACCGGATCACGTTGGTGGGGTTGGAGAGCTGGTTGCAGTTCGAGACCGTTTCGGCCGAAGACCTCGATCGGTTGCAGCTGGTGTTCGCAGCTTCCACGTTCATCGATCGGAACGATCCGGCAACGCAGCGCTTCATTCAGCAGTTCCGTGAACGTAATGACACGAGCCCCGACGAATATGCGTTCCTTGGGTTCGATGTCACTTTCCATTACCTGAAGGCGTTGATGACGCAAGGCGTGAACTTCGCCGGCCATATCTCCGAGGTGCACACCGATCCGCTGCACATGGAGTTCCGCATGGTGCAGGCCGGGCCGGAGAACGGCTTCCGCAACGAAGGCGCGATCATGCTGCGGTTGCAGGATCTGCAACTGGTGCGCGCTCAGTGATCCTTCACCAGGTCTTCCGGCGAATCCGTTTGTAGCAGATCGGGGCGTTTTCGCAAGGCCCACCAGTGATCGAAGGAATTGCCGACGCCGAGCAAGGCCACCTGCAAGCCCAGGCCTTTGGCCTTGCGTACTTCGCCCGCATCGATCTCGCGATCATGGATCGTGATCCCTGTATAACGGGAAGTGATCGCCCGGTGCATCAGGTGTTCGGGATCCTTTCCATAGATGAACAGCGCGATCTGGTCGTTCTTTCGTTGCAGCAATAGAAGGAAATCATCCACCATGCATTCGATCATGAGCCTGCTCTTGAGCGATCGGTGCCTGTCCAGCTGCACGAGTGCATCGGTGTAAGTTTCAAGGTATGGCCACCATTCCGCGTGCGCGAATAATTTGCAATCGAGCATGAACATGGCATCGGGGTGAAGCTTCGCCGCGGTGAGCAGCAGACTGTCAACACGTTCGATCCGGAAGGTGCGGCCATCGATCTGCGGCGGGCATTCCTGTAATTCGATCCAACTCCTTGAATTGATGATGCCGTTGCATGCGGTAAGGCTGTTCAGGTCCTGATCGTGGTAGATCACCAATACACTGTCGCGCGTGAGCTGTACATCGAGTTCGATCCCATCGGCACCGATCTCGAGCGCGCTCAAAAGTGCTTCGCGTGAATTCTTCGGATGATCCAGCCCATCACCTGTTCCCGCATGTGCGATGATCTTCGTATCGCCTGGATCGATGGTGCAGGCCGAGAAGAGGAGTGCGATCGGGAAAATGGCCGGGATCCTGATCGCAGCGGTCATCGGGTGATGTCAATCGTCCAGTTCGATGTGTTCCCGCGGTCGTCGCTCACTTCGATCGCGAAGTTCTTCGTTCCGGTGAAGGTGGAATTCCGATCGAACTTATGAGTGAGCAGGTTCAATTTCGGCTCATAGTCCATGAGGATCCATTGTCCATCGATCGTTGCTTTCCAGGTGGAAATGCCTGATAGATCATCCTGTACCTTGAGGTTGAATGCCGACCTTCCTTTCATGTCGGCCTTCAGGTCCACATTCTTGATCGTGGGTGGGATCGTATCGACCATCACCGTGTAATTCCCAAAGGATCTGGTCTGTGTTATGATGCTGCCGTTCTCGAACCGGCCTCCGGCTGCCATCGGTTTGCCGGCATTGTCCAGCCTCACGATCAGGGCCTTGTTCCGCAGGCTGTCCGCCAGATCGGGCACGGCTATGGAAAGCTGGCCGTGCAATTGGATCGGCGTGAGTGGATCATGCAGCACATGCAACGGAGCGATCGCCTTCGGCGGTGCCTTGCGGCGCTCGTATCCCACGTACGCATCATCGTATAGTGCAAGCGCCGGAAGCTTCAATTCCACGCCTTCCTCCACAAGCAGGTTCTCGCGATCATAAGGGAAGAAGCTGCCTTCGATCTTTGGGGTCGGCCACGAGAAGGCCTCGCTTTCAGGAGCCCCCTTCAACATGAATTCCAGTTGCGATGTGTTGCCGTTCGCATCGGTTACCACGAATCGCACATGCCTTTCCTTGCCGGGTTCGAGCACGATCTTTCCCTGTGCCTTCTCGTTCCCGTAGATCTTCAACTTGTTGTTCGGCAATTTGTAACATCGGTGATATTCCATGCTGTTGTTCTTGAACAGGGCATGGTCCACGTGTGCATTGCAGTAACGGTTGTGATCGAAGTTCACTTCGTTGAAATGGGCGCTGAACGCCGGCACACTGTCCACGAACATCTCGATCTTGCGCACACCGAACTTGTTGCTGCTGTTGTCATAACGGTCCAGCGTATGGATCGCAAGACCGACCGTGCCATATCCGGTTGGCATATCCCCCGGTTTCAATGAATATTTACCTGCGCCACCCTGCACAGCGAATCCTTTCGCGGTTGCGGGATATGGCGCCGTGCACGAAGTGTCGTTCAGTGCATAGATGCGGATCCCCTTGATCTCAGGCGGTGTACTGTCCTTCAGTTCATAACCGAACGCCTCGGGATCGAGCGCGTGTTGATCGGCGCTACGCCTGATCTCGAAATGCAGGTGCGGTCCCCG
Organism: Bacteroidota bacterium; assembly: GCA_023430945.1. GTDB lineage: Bacteria > Bacteroidota > Bacteroidia > Flavobacteriales_F > PHOS-HE28 > PHOS-HE28. The sequence continues at coordinate 3,145 of JAEYYE010000115.1, read as the reverse complement.
GCTCCCACCGGTATTCCCGCTAAGCCCGATCACATCCCCTTGAGCCACCGGAACCGCGTTCTTTTCAGGATAGATATCGATGCTGAAGTCCTTCGCCTTGTATTGCGCATCGAGGCAGGCTTCGCCGGTGGCGCCCTGCAACTCCTTCAAATGGCCATAAACAGAAGTGAGGCCGTTGGCATGATCGATGTACACCGCCTTTCCATACCCGAACGGGCTGATCTTGATACGTGAGATCCATCCATCGGCCACGGCCTTCACGGGAATGCCTTCCCGGCTTTCGGTGCGCATATCCAACCCGGAATGGAAGTGATCGTTGCGCGGTTCCATGAAGTTTCCGGAGAGCTCCAGCGGAATATCCATGGGATGGATGAAATTGAATTTTCCCGGCGCCTCCTGCGCAGAAAGCTGCGATGCGAACAACGAACTGATGATCAGAGAATTGAGTTTCTTCTTCGAGGTCATTTCCAAATTGGAGCGAAAGGGATCGGGGTAGATCCGGCCATAAGGTGCGCAAGCTAGCCAGAAGGCCCCGGCGGCATTGGATCGCGCCGGCTTTACACATCAACAGTCTGGAGTTCAAAGAAATTGTACTGCATTCGGCGAGGCCGTCTATCTTTGGCAACGGACCATGTTCGGAAGAACCCGAAGGCCCAGTGATGAACACGTTCACGGATCGGTTGAACAATGTGAAGGAGCAGGTTTCGCGTCTGGTACGTGAGCACCGGCAGCTTCAAGAGCAGTTCGCCGAGCAGGAGAAAGCCGCCAGGGAACAGCAGCGCACGCTGCAGGTGCTCGAGGCACGTGTGAATGAACTGGAGCGGGAGAATGAAGTCCTCCGGAAAGCAGAACGGGCCGTTGCAGGCCCGGCAGATCCGGGAACGAAGGAAAGGATCGATGAACTGGTGGCCGAGATAGACCGTTGCCTGGAGTTATTGAAACCCGTTGAACGGTAGCGCCGTGGAAGAACGATCCATTCGAATAGAACTCGCAGGCCGGGCCTACCCGCTAACGATCCATCCCAATGAGGAGGAGAACGTGCGGAAGGTGGTGGCCGAGATCAATGAAAGCATCGCCCGCTTGAAGGCAGCGTATCCGCACACCGACAAGCAGGACCTGTTGGCGATGGCCGCCCTGGAAGTGACCACCCGTGCGCTAAACAGCACGGCCACCAGGCACGAGGCCGAAGCCGGGGAAGCCCTCAGCGCCCTTGAGAAGATGCTTGCCGATCTGCGCGTTTGATCCCTTCGCTCCCGGGCCGATCGGCCTTCCGGAGTACGAACATGCGTCCGCTAAAACATAGTGGACCAAATGGACAACATAGTGGGTATAGTGATCGGGCTCCTCGTAGGCCTTCTGGGCGGTGGGGCCATCGTGTTCGTGGTGCTCAACAGCGTCATGAAGAAGCGCCGCGAAGGCATGCTGAAGGAAGCCGAGGCGGAAGCTGAAGCCATCAAGAAGGAGAAGATCGTTCAGGCCAAGGAGAAATTCCTTCAACTGAAGGAAGAGCATGAGAAGGAAGTACGCGAGCGGGAACGGCGGATCAACCAGGCGCAGGACAAGGCCAAGCAGCGCGAGCAGCAGTTGAGCCGCCAGCAGCAGGACCTTGCGAACAAGGAGAAGAACGTGGATCGGCTAAAGGAGGATCTCGAACAGAAGATCACCGGCCTCGATCGCCGCCGTGACGAGATCGAAAAGATGCACCACAAGCAGATCAACCTGCTCGAGAACATCAGCGGTCTCAATGCCGAAGAAGCCCGCAAACAATTGATCGATTCATTGCGCGATGAGGCCCGCACCGCGGCGATGTCCACCATAAAGGACATCACCGAAGAGGCGAAGCTCACCGCGAACAAGGAGGCGAAGCGTATCGTGATCCAAACGATCCAGCGCGTGGCCACGGAACATGCGATCGAAAATTCGGTGAGCGTATTCCATATCGATAATGATGATGTGAAAGGCCGGATCATCGGCCGCGAAGGAAGGAACATCAGGACCCTCGAGGAAGCAACCGGCGTGGAGATCATCGTGGATGATACGCCGGGCGCGATCATCCTGAGTTGCTTCGATGCGGTGCGCCGTGAAGTCGCGCGACTGGCACTTCATCAATTGGTGAAGGATGGCAGGATCCATCCGGCGCGGATCGAGGAAGTGGTGGGCAAGACACGGAAACACCTCGAGGACGAGATCATAGAAGTTGGGAAACGGACGTGCATCGATCTGGGGATCCATGGGCTTCACGCGGAACTGATCCGCATGGTGGGCCGCATGAAGTACCGCAGTTCCTACGGACAGAACCTGCTGCAGCACAGCCGCGAAGTAGCGAACCTCAGCGCGATCATGGCGGCCGAATTGGGATTGAACCCGAAGGCGGCGAAGCGGGCAGGTTTGCTTCACGATATCGGGAAAGTGCCCGATGAGGATCCCGAATTGCCGCACGCGATCCTGGGGATGAAGCTCGCCGAGAAATTCGGCGAGAAGCCCGATGTCTGCAACGCGATCGGTGCGCACCACGATGAGATCGAGATGACCACGCTCCTGAGCCCGATCGTTCAGGCGTGTGATGCGATCAGCGGTGCACGGCCCGGTGCACGGCGCGAAGCCACCGAAGCATACATCCAACGATTGAAGGATCTCGAAAGCCTGGCCATGAGCTACGGCGGCGTAACGAAAGCCTTCGCGATCCAGGCCGGCCGTGAACTTCGTGTAATGGTGGAAAGCGAACGGATCAGCGATGCTCAAAGCGATGAGCTGAGCATGCAGATCGCCGATCGGATCATGAACGAAATGACCTATCCAGGCCAGGTTAAGATCACTGTGATCAGGGAGAAGCGATCGGTGGCGGTGGCGAAGTAGATGTCAGTTGCGCGTTGTCAGTTGTCGGTATGATGCAGAACAGCGGATCAACGGCAATTGATGATGCTGCATTGAAGGACATCATTCAATGGGAGGTGCGCAGTTGGTCGCGTGCATTGCCGTTCTGGGAAAACCACCTCCCTACACAATGCCCGATCAAAGCACTGGGCATCGGTGAGCGTGAAGGCGGGCTCAGCCTGTGGTTCGCACTGAAGGGGATCGATGTGGTGTGCACCGATCTGGATCCGTTTCCTTCCGCGACAAGGGAATTGCATCATCGCTACAAGCC
>JAEYYE010000106.1 GCA_023430945.1 Bacteroidota bacterium | reverse complement strand
CATATCAGTGGTGCTGCCCGCATGAAACTCACCAAACGCGTGGCGGTGAATGGCGAGTACTTCTTCGTTCTGCCCGATCAGCTGCCCGATCAGTATTTCAATTCATTGTCGCTCGGGTTCGATATCGAGACAGGTGGCCACGTCTTCCAGCTCCATTTCACCAATTCCACCGCCATGTTCGAGCGCGGTTTCATTACGGAGACCAATGGCGATTGGGGGAACGGCGACATCCATTTCGGCTTCAATATCTCGCGGGTGTTCACCCTGCATGATCCCAAGAAGGCGAAGAAAACGGATTGAACTAACCGGTCGGACCTTCGTTCCGCGAACGCTTCACCTGGATGTATTCCGCCAGGTTCTCCGGTTCCAGGATCCCAACGATCCGGTCCTCTTCGATCACCGGAAGGATCGGATGGGAACCGAGCATCATGCTCTGGTAGGTCGGGCCTGCCGGATCATCGGGCCGCGCTGCAGGCGGGATCCCCAGCTCGAGGTCGCCAAGCATGGCCGCCGATCGCCCTTCGGAGATCGCCTTCACCAGATCATCTCGCTGAAGCACGCCTTTGAACCGGTCGTTCTCCATCACCACCAATACCTTGTCGCCGCCGGCGAGCAGATCATCGATCGCCTGTTGCACCGTGGCATGCGCGGGCAGTTGCCAGAAACGTGTACGCATCACCTGGTGCACGCGAATGCCCCGCAGATAGGTCTGCTGGCGCACATTACGGGCTTCGGCGCCGGCGGCGAAGAAGATGAACACCCCGATGAGCGCCAGGAACGGCTGGCTGTCGAAAAAGCCATAGGCCACGAACCCGATCGCGAGTACACGGCCAAGTCCGGCGGCTATGGCCGTTGCTTTCTCCCTTGGGAGACGCATGCTCAGCAGCGATCGGAAGATGCGGCCACCATCCATGGGGAAGGCCGGGATCAGGTTGAAAAGGAACAGCAGCAGGTTCGATCCAACGATGAAGCTGAGCACCTGTGTCCAGGTGGAGGCCTTCAACATGGCATCGGAGAAGAAGAGGGAAACACCCATGATCGCAAGCAGCAGGAACCCGATACCGGCGATCACCAGGTTGACCAATGGGCCTGCCGCAGTGATGAGGAATTCCTGTTTGGGATCCTCGGGCATGCGCTCCAGGCTTGCCACACCACCGATCGGAAGCAGGGTGATGTCGCGCGTGTTGATGCCGAAACGTTGCGCGGTGAGCGCATGGCCGAACTCATGCAGCACCACGCAAACGAATACGATCATCACCAGCCCGATGTGCGCAAGGATCATCCGAAGGTCGTTGCCTTCAACGTAGCCGCCGTAGGCGATCCATGCCGGAAGGATCAGGAAGGTCCAGTGCACGAAAACCCGTATGCCCCGGAAGCGGAAGATCGGGAGCCCGCCCTTCATGGTAGGCGCAGTGGCCATTACAAAGGCAGTTGCTGCAGCACGAGCATGGGAATATGCGTGTGCATGGAGAGGCGGGTGGCGATGCTCCGGTGGAACAACTGATCGAAAATGCCGCGGTGCCGGTGGATCACCACCACCAGATCGGCATCGCTCTGATCGGAAAGATCGTGAAGGGCGGTCACCACGTTCTCACTGGTGATATAATGGTGGGAATGGGGGATCGCGCCGAGCAGATCATCGTAAACGGAGGATGACGATCCGGTTTCGAACGCGGGATCCTCGGTGATCACGCGCACGATCATCACTTCGGCCTGGCTCCAACGCGCGATATCGAGAAGCACCTTGATCGTGCGACGATCCACAGGGCCGCCATCATCGGCCAGCACGATCCGGCGTGGTGCGCGGTAGCGCGAATTCTCGGGAATCGCCAGCACGGGCACATCGGAGCTCTTGATCACATCGGCGGTGTTGCTGCCGATCAGCACTTTCTCCAGACCCGTGGCACCCTGCGTACCCATCACCACCAGCTCGGGCGTTTCATCTGTCTCCGAGTACCGCCTGATCACGTTCGAGAGGTCGCCATGTTCGCACGCCGTGCGCAGTTCCACCTTCATGCCCGGCAGTTCGCGCTTGAGCTTTTCGGCGAACACGTTCACTCCCTCCGCCGATTCCTTCGCCAGCAGTTCATCGATGTTCCACATGGTGTTGGCCGTGCCCCGTGGCAGCATGTACGTGTTCAACAGCGTGAACACGTTCCCTTCGGCACCATAGAGTTGCACGGCGTACATCGCCGCATTGAGCGAATTCTGGCTGAAGTCCGTGGGGATCAGAACGTGTGCCATGGGGCGGTGCGATCAATGGTGCCCGCTACCGGCAGTGTCCCTCTTGGAACCATCCACCAGTGCATAGCCTGCGAAAACAAGGATCACCATGGCCAGGAAGCTTATGAGGCCCTTGGTGTTGTTGGCCGATCCATCATCGTACACCACCTGATCGGTGTTGAGCATGGACCACCAGAACGGCAGTGAGAAAGCAACAAGCCAGAGAGCGAGGCCAATGATCCTTCGGGTGTTCATATCAGCTGAATGGTTCGCGGTAAAAGTAAGTCCCGATCGGGATCCGGTTCAACTTGTGGCCAATGAAAGCAGTCGGCGCTCGTCGCTCACCACGATCTCGCGGCCATCCATTTCGATCAGTCCTTCCTCTTTCATGTCGCTCAGGCTGCGGATGAGCGATTCGGTGGCCGTGCCCACGATCGTGGCCAGATCCTCACGGCTTATCCGCACACCGAGCTTTCGGGCGCTCCCATCACCATACCTGTCCTTCAATCGTATCAATGCCTGCGCTACGCGCTGGCGAACCGATGAGTAGGCCAGGTTCAGGAGCCGTTCCTCCTTTTCCTTCACTTCCTTGGAAAGCATCTTGATGAAACGGATGCTCACATCGCGATCGCGGTACATGAGCGCGAGCATCTCCTCCCGCGGGATCAGTGCAAGTTCACTGTCCTCGAGGGTTTCGGCGCTTTCGGCTGTTCTTCCGCCTTCGAGCACGCTCATGTAGCCGATGAAATCACCTTCCCCGTAAAGGCCGGTCACCAGTTCCTTTCCGTCGTTGTTCATCTTGAAGGTGCGCACTTTTCCCTTGTTGATGAAGAATACGGTGCGCAATTCGTCGCCCTCGTGGAAGATCGATTCCTTCTTTCCGATGGATCGCACCTTGCGGTCTTTGGAGATCTCGGTGAGCGCACCGGTGGCGCGCGCATTTTCCAGAAGATCGTTAAGCCCGTTCACATCGCGATCGAAACCTTTACGGAAAAGGTCGCTTCGTTTCAAGCGGCCTTCGATCGCGTTGAGAAGTTCGTTCTCTTCGAACGGTTTCGTGAGGTAATCGTCCGCACCCAGTTCCATACCCTTGCGCACATCGCCGCGCTCGGCCTTCGCTGTAAGGAAGATGAACGGAATATCGGCGGTCGACGGATCGCGGCCGAGCATGTGAAGCACGCCGTAGCCATCGAGTTCCGGCATCATGATGTCGCACAGGATCAGGTCGGGTCGGCCTGTGCGGGCCATTTCCACGCCGCGGCGGCCGTTCTCGGCGGTGATCACCTTGTAATTGGCGAGTTCCAGGATCTCGGCGGTGTTCTCCCGCACATCCTTGTCATCCTCGATCAGCAGGATCGTTCGTTTTGGCATAATGCTGTGGTAGTTCGATCGTGAAGGTCGTGCCTTTTCCGGGGGTGCTGTTGAAGCCGATCGTGCCGCCCATGAGGTCGAGATAGCGGCGCACGATGCTCAGTCCCAATCCGGTGCCCTGCACGGTGAAGGCATTGCTTGCGCGGAAAAAACGTTGGAACAGATGTTGTTGATCCTCAATCGGGATCCCGATCCCCTGATCCTGTACAGCGATGGTGAACTTTCCCGCATCGATCCGTGTATTCAACATGATCGGGCTGTTCTCGGGGCTGTATTTGATCGCGTTCACCAACAGGTTGCTGATCACGTTGGTGAGCATGCCACGATCGTGGAACACCATGCGCTCCGATCCACTGTGGTCCGATCCGATCTCCTGGCCGGGCTTCGCCAGTACGCGCAATTCCTCCAGCAGTTCTATGGATAGATGAACGATATCCACCTCGGTGGGCACCACGTTCACCGAACCCTGTTCGAGCTTTTCGAGCGAAAGGAAATCGTTGAGCATCGAAGTGAGCTCGCGCACCTTGGTGCGTATGCGCAGCACGTGCTTCTCGATCTTGTCGTGCTGCGGCCCTTCATTGTATCGCGCGATCAGGTCGGTGGAGCTCATGATCGTGCTCAGCGGTGTGCGGAATTCGTGCGAGGCCATGCTAACGAAGCGTGATTTCAACGCGTTCAATTCCTTTTCCACCTCCAACGCGTGGCGCACATTCGCTTCTGCTGCACGCAACTCCTGTGTTCTCCGTTCCACACGATCCTCCAGTTCGGTGTTGGCCTTCTGCAATTCATCTTCCGCGAGCCGCCGGAGCGAGATGTCGGTAACGAGCCCCATCACGTACTGTTCGCCCTGGAGCTGGAAATAGTTCAGGCTCACTTCCACCGGGAAGGTGCTGCCGTCCTTCCGCTGGCCCATCAGATCGAGCCCCAGGCCCATGGGGCGTTGGGCGGGATCGGTATGATATTGTTCGCGCTGCCCCACGTGCTTCTTTCGCAATGGCAGTGGGATCAGCGTTTCGATCGGTTCACCGATCAACTGATCCTCCTCATAACCGAAAAGACTGTTGAGCCGATCGTTGCGCAGGCAGATGCTCCCGTTGCGATCCACCACCACGAGCCCTTCCGCAGCCGCGGCGAAAAGCATGGAATAGACCTGGGAAAGTTGTTCAGGAGTGAACTGGGAGCGCATGCAACGGCCGAAAATACTGCTTCGCGCCAGGAACACGGATCGGAAGGTTCAGATCCGTTCCTCGTAGACCTTCCACTTCAACAACGGCCGTGCGTAGAGATTGAGGGTGGCGGAGCGATCTGCGCCCGCATTGCTGTACCGGTGTATGCTGTTGCCTTCGCTCAGGTGCGTCACCGATCCCGGTTCGAGTATCGCGGATCGGAAAAGTTCGATACCGCCGTTCTCCACCAGCCTGAAGCGCTCTTCGATCACCGATCCCATCACGGGTTTGATCCAGGCCTCTTCGGTGGCATAGTCGTGTATGCTCGTGCGCTGCCCGGGGCCGTAACAGATCAACAACAACTCGAATTCCGTGGTGCGCGCGATGCAATTGCGCGTGTACCGCCGGTCGTTCCACGTGCAGTAGCCCGCCAGTTCGCTCAAGGGCAGATGCATCCGTTGTAGCACACCGGAAAAATCCTTGCGATGCGATGTGCGCAATGTATCCACCAGGTCGTTCAGTGTGGAGATCACAAGTTGTGGTGCGGCGCTCATCGATCGGATCAAAGGGATCACGATGCAAAATTGGCCGTCTGGATCGGTCCGCGGAATGACCTTCGTCAGCTAAGGCAGGTCCAGCGGTGATCGCAACTCTTGTTGAGCACCTGGATAGTGCTATTCGCCAAAGTGCGGGATCTCGTCCTTCTGCACCGGCAAACCATATTCCTCGAGCAAATGGATCAGCCATTTCTTGAATTCGATGCTGATGCCCCCTTTGCTGCAGCAATGCCCATTCCCGCCATCGCAGAGGCATTCGCCCTGGCGCTGCGCAGGTAGCGGAAAGGTGGCGAAAAGGTTGTTGGTCCATAGACTGATCGACACTTCCCCGGCCAACGAACCTTCCGTGTAATACTGGAACTTCAGGTCATGAACAGGAGTAACGGCCTGACCTTGTCCGTAGGAATTCCGATCGAAGAAAAGTTGCTGAAGTTCAGTTGCCGATCGGTGCGACAACCTTGCACGGCCGGTGATCCCGATCCGATCACCTGGAGGATTATTCGGCGCAAAGTTCTCCAGGCTCCGATCATCGATCGTTACCACCACGATACTATCGAATGCTGCGGGATGAGGAAGTTGACCGAAGGAGGTGAATGTTGCAACGAGCAGGAAAGTGAACAAAGACAAGAAGTGGGAACGCATAAACGCGAGGATATGAGTATGGATCGAAAATACATGGATCGGTGGAAATGGGCAGGAACTTCGATCGGAACGGGATCTTGCGCCCGGGATAGGAGCGGCGGCCCGACGAAGGCCGGTGCGTGCATGCCTCACCCCCTTGCCCCCTCTCCAGAAGAGAGGGGAGAACTTCCCGTGCAGCGAGGAGGCGATCGGTCGCGTGCCGCCAAAGCTTCAGCGACGGCGCAAGGAAGCCACCACAGCGCCGGTGATCGCCGCTCCTGACGAGCCGGCCACAGCGCCCCGCAGTACTGCGGGGAACCCGATAAGGCGCCAACATCAACGATCCGCTATTGATCGATGCCGGAAGGACCACATTGAATGCCCGCAACGCCCGATACCTTTGCACCACCGTTCAGATGCAGCGATCATTATCTGATCCTGATCATCTGATCATCTGATCCACCATGTCCGTTCTTACCACCGAGGACCGCCAGTTGCGCTACGAGCGAGGCAACCATAGCAACGAATTCCTGATCGAGCTTTACCGCAGACTGCTGAAGCCACGGGTGATCGAGGAGAAGATGCTGAGCCTGCTGCGGCAGGGCAAGATCAGCAAGTGGTTCAGCGGCATCGGGCAGGAGGCGATCAGCGTGGGTGCCACCATGGCGCTTCGTGATGACGAGTACATCCTCCCGATGCACCGCAACCTCGGCGTGTTCACCACGCGTGACATGCCTTTCACCAAGTTGTTCGCGCAGTGGCAAGGCAAGGCGAGCGGCTACAGCAAAGGGCGCGAGCGGAGTTTCCATTTCGGCAGTGCCGAGGATCGCGTGGTAGGCATGATCAGCCACCTGGGTCCGCAGATGGGGATCGCCGATGGCATCGCGTTGGCGCACAAGCTGAAGAAGGAACAGCGCTGTACGATCGTGTTCACTGGCGATGGCGCGACGAGCGAAGGCGACTTCCACGAGAGCGTGAATGTGGCCGCGGTGTGGGACCTGCCCGTGCTGTTCATTATCGAGAATAACGGTTACGGACTGAGCACGCCCAGCAGTGAACAGTTCCGCATGAAGAGCTTCGTGGACAAGGCGATCGGTTATGGGATCGAAGGCGTGCAGATCGCCGGCAACAACATCCTGGAGGTGTACAACAACATCGCGAAGCTGGCCGACAGCGTGCGCGAGAACCCTCGGCCGATCCTGGTGGAATGCATGACCTTCCGTATGCGCGGACATGAAGAAGCGAGCGGAACAAAGTATGTTCCGAAGGAGCTTTTCGAGGTTTGGGGCCGGAAGGATCCGGTGATGAATTACGAGGCGTGGCTACTGGCGCAGGGCATTTTGAGCGAGAAGAAGAAGGAAGAGATCCGATCGGAATTCAAGAAGGAGATCGAGGATGGATTGAAGGTGGCGTTCGAGGAGCCGGAGCCGGTACCCGATGCGGAACGCGAACACGCGGACGTTTACGCGGACATCGATCGTGGCACCCGTAGCGTCGACGCACCGCGTCGACCCGCTCTACCGATCGAATCCGCCAAAGCCAATGCGCCCGAAAAACGCATGATCGATGCGATCCAGGAAGGGCTGGCGCAGAGTATGGAACGTCATCCCGAGTTGGTGCTGATGGGGCAGGATATCGCGGAATACGGCGGTGCTTTCAAGATCACAGAAGGATTCGTGGAGCGCTTCGGAAAGGAGCGCGTGCGCAACACGCCATTGTGCGAGAGCGCGATCCTGGGTGCAGCGCTGGGGTTGAGCATCAAAGGCATGAAAGCGATGATGGAGATGCAATTCGCGGATTTCGTGAGCG
>JAEYYE010000103.1 GCA_023430945.1 Bacteroidota bacterium | reverse complement strand
GCTCCAGGACCTGCTACCACGAACACCTGAGAACGAAGCATACCTGAAGGCGTTCATCGCTTCGGGTTTCAACCTGCATGGCGGCGAGAGCACCGAGATCGATAAGTTCGGCCGCACCGTTTACTTTAGCAACAATCTTGTCGGGATCATTGAAGATGGGAAAGTGTTGCGCGCATGGGGTACGCAGCAGGACATCACTGCGCGGCGCGCAACGGAGGAAGCATTGCGCGAAGCCGACAAACGCAAGGATGAATTCCTCGCGACGCTCGCGCACGAATTGCGGAATCCACTTTCGCCTTTGGTAAGTGGCGTGGAACTCCTCGCTTCGGGGGTGAATTCCGATCCGGTTGCGGAAAAGGAGATCCACCGGATGATGCAACGGCAGTTGCAACACATGGTGCGGCTGATCGATGACCTGATGGACGTAAGCCGGATCAACCGGGGCAAGATCGCGTTGCGCTTCGAGCAGATCGAACTGGCATCGGTGCTCAACATGGCGCTGGAATCGAGCCGCCCGTTCTTCGAGCAATGCGGTCACCGCGTGGAGATCTCACTGCCCACCGATCGGCTCATGATAAAAGGCGATCCCGTACGGCTCGCGCAGGTGTTCCTCAACGTACTCAACAACGCCGCGAAATACACCGCCAAAGGTGGCCTCATCCAGATCCGGTCGGAAAGGAGCGGCAATGCTGTGATAGTATCGATCAAGGACAATGGCATCGGGCTTCAGCCTGAACATTACAATTCGATCTTCGAGATGTTCGGCCAGGTGGATCGTTCCACGTCCCGATCATATTCCGGGTTGGGGATCGGCCTTGCGCTGGTGAAACGGCTGGTGGAAGATCATGGTGGAACGGTTGAAGCGCGAAGCGAAGGGCTCGGCAAAGGCACCACCATTAGTGTGAAGCTCCCGCTGCACGCGGTGCAGAAGGAGGAACCAGCGATCACGGACCAGCTGGCCGCTTCGTAAGGTTCACTTCGCCGAAGGATCGTTGTGGTACACCCCGTGGATGTTCCGATCGGGATCCATGAAATAGGCCACCCAACCCACGCCAGGGATCGGCATCTTCGGCACCACGATCGTTCCGCCGTTCTGCTCGATCGTGCGCACGCTCGCATCCACATCGGCCACATCGATCACGTTCACCACCGGCTGTTGCGGATCGTTCTTCTTCATCAATCCGCCGTTGATCCCCGGGGTACCTTCTTCGCCGGTCACCACGCTCCAGTATTCCATATCACCGAAGCGTTCGAACTTCCAGCCGAAGGTCTTCCGGAAGAATTCCATCACTTCCTCCGGCCGATCGCACGGGATCTCGAAATGCACAGGACGGTTGCTCATGACCTTGATATTTAGTGGATCGAAGTTCACTCCGATGGATCGGATCCCATCCTTTCCTGGGACGGATCGTTCAGCCGATCACCTCGTTTCCGCGTTCGTTGATTGGATCGAATACCAATCCACTTTGCGGCTCAGGTACATCACGATCGCAAGCACGAGGAAAAGACCGATGCTGCCCATCAGCAATGCAAGATCCTCCAGTTGGATGATGGTGAAGATGAAGCCGAACAGCAGCACCAGAATGCCGCCCAGCAACAGCGTGAGCCGGCGCTGTTTGAACATCGGGACCGAGTATGCGATGATGAGCCCGATCACCGCGATCGCTGCGATCGCATAGGCCAGATCGAAGGAAATGTGCTCTGAAAGCGCCACGAGCAATGCATAGAATACACAGAGCGCAAGGCCAACGAGTATGTATTGCACCGGATGGATCCGGCGGCGGTTGAGCACTTCCACGAAGAAGAAGATCAGGAAGGTGAGGGAGATCAACATCGTGGCATACTTCGCCGATCGGAGGCTTTTGTGATATTGATCAACCGGCACCATCAGGCGCACTCCCATGTCGGACGAATGCAGATCGAACGAACCCGCACGCCACGCTTGCGGATAATTCCTGTTGAGGTGAAGCACACGCCACTTCGCAGAAAATCCTTCCGCCGAAATCTCCCGCTGCTCTGGCAGAAAAGCACCATCAAAACTGGGATCGGCCCACTCCGATCGCAGGTCCACCACGGTCTCCCGGCCCACCGGAGTGAAGTAGAGCATGTCCGATCCGTTCAGGTCGAGATCGAAAGTGAATGCCATCGTTGCCGCGCTATCCGTTGGATCCACCGGTGTGCGCGCACTTGCGCCAGAGCCAAGCACCTGGTTGGTCTCGATGCCTGGCTCGAACGGGACCTGCTCACCGTTCCGATCCAACATGATGTTCGTCCGTATGCCGCGCATATCGCTAATGCCGATCGCAACGAATGCGTTCTCCCAGCGGATGTTCTCATTGGGAATATTCCATTCGGTGAAGGAAGGCCGTGGAAACACACCCTTCAGTTGCAGGTTCGCATTGTACACCACCACATCGTAGATCCCACGGGAACGCATCTCCGGCTCGATCGAACCGGTGATCCGCAATGAATCGGGCAGGAAATGTGCGTACTCGGTGGTCTCCACCAACCGGTTCTCGCTATCGCGGCTGTATTGTTTGTAGGGTACCGAAAGCACCGGCCCACTGATCGTTTGTGCCAGCCCCCACTTGGAACTCACCTCCATCACCGCGTTCTCGCGCGTGCTCTGCCTCTCCCAGATCAGCGATTCCACCATGTTGGCGGGGATCAGCAGGATGAGGATGAGGAAACCAACGGAAAGCAGTTTCAGGATGATCGAACTGCGGATCCAGTTGTTGAAGCGCTCGAAGAACGAAGCGTTCTCGTTCATGGGTTGGAGGATCGGAGCGCCAAGCTAGGGGGAAATGGGAGGCGATCGGTGGTTCCGAGGTTCGATGTCATGATCGGTTACTTGGTGATACAAAGATCCGGCGCTGCGATCGCACCGTGCGTGATGATCATCACGGAGGGCGATCCTACTTGGAGGCACGCATAATAGGTGCAAGGCGCACCTCGCTTCAGATCGATAGGGCGGTTACTTCAATTCAAACCCTCACCCCCACCCCCTCATACAGCCATTTCTGAAAACCCACGAATGTTTCCCTGATGCGCTTGTTGTCGCCCAATTCACGCATGGCGTCAGGGATGGTCTTGTACTTCAGCACGAGCAATGCGCCAAGCTTTTCCTGTTGTAACTCCTGCACACCTTGTTGTACATACTGATCAAGTACAAAGTCCAGGAAAGCGCGCTGCTTATCATCATAATGGTAAAGCTTGGTCCTCGCAGCTTGTGCGCGTTGCTCACGTAAATGCAACTGCTTGTTGTAAGCGATGTAAGCCAGCCTCGAGAAGTGGACCGATCAAGGATCGGGGGAAAGAGGATCCTATCTGATGATCCTGAACTGCCATTCGATGCAATGAATTATTAACTCTACTTTTCCTTACCTTGATCACTTGAAAAGAATCCTTTATTCTTGTAAGCGTGCGCATCCAAGAGCTTGATCAGATGGGGCTTCTCCCAAAAAGGCTCGTTGACCTATGCGATGTGGTTGGCTTTCATGACATAGCTGCTTTGGAAGCACATTTTGATCGTTCCGGTACTTTCAAGGACCTACCTGGCGTTGACGATCTTCTGGCAGATCTGATCTTGAATTTGATCACCACTCTAAGATCGAGACAAGATGAAATAATTTCCATGAATGGTAAAGTGGATCGATCCAAACCGGATGTCGCAAAGATCGGATCGATAAAGGATCCGAATGATCCGCATCTTGAACAACTGGCCATCCTGTTCAACTTATCGGTTAGAGCGTTCAATGTTTGTCAGAATTCGGATCTGCTATCGCTCTCAAAGATCCGGGCTCATCTTGCCATGCACGGTGAATTCAAGAATCTGCGGAACTGCGGCACCACCACACAAGTGGAATTAAAGGACCTTCTGAACAAAGCTGAACAGCTTGGATATTTCGAGAGAAAGGGAACAGAGAAGCCAGACGTTGAAGTGGATGACCAACTACTCGAAGAAGTCTTTCTTGGTCGCTACAATTGTCTATCACAGAGAGCGAAGAACATCCTTTTAAGGGAGATCGGTGAACCCACCGCGCAGAATGCCATCAAATTCTTCATGGAACATGGCCGTAAGATGGAGCGCCTCCCTGGTGCAGGCACGTTAGTGATGCGTGAACTGCGGGAGATGCGTAGTAGATTACTGATGATCTCTCAGCGCAATGCTGTCATCTGTAATGAAGTCAATGGATCGTCAACTCCTCTTGAACGGTGGTTCCTTGCCAATGATATAGCGAAGAATATTCAATCTTTTTTCCATGATCCGAGCCACGGCCTAACCGCACTAAAAGGCATGGCTGCGCATTTGAGGGTGGTGATGAATGGACATCAGCAGAAGATCTACCTGCCGTACTTGCAAGGTGATGGTAAGACTGGAAATTATCAGGAGTTAGCGAAACATGCAGGATTGAGCAGAGAACGGGTCCGCCAGCTTATGGCCCAATATGAAGTGCAGGTCCCAAGGCTTTTTCGCATACTGTACCAAGTACCTGAAATAAAGGAGACCTATCCGGAACTGGTCTGTGATGGAGCTTTTGAGATCATAACCCAGGAACTTTGGTCAAAATGCCAACATCGAGAAAATGCCGATCCCTCTCCCCTTTTCCTGGCTCATGTAATTACCGGGATCAATGAGGAAGGTCTCATAATTGGAGATTGGTTCAAAGCCTTTGAACGCTCGGATAGGACGAAATATCTGAAGATCTTTGAACCCTTTGTAATTCGACGTGATATTTCGGAAGCCGTCTATCGCTTATGCAAACGGCTTAATGAGCTGAATATTAGAAAAAGAATGGTCGAAGAAGAGATCTCTCTTGACGATCTACCGATCACAGGTAACGCAGAACAAAGATCAGCTGTTCTTCAAACTGGCATTGCACTTTTATTGCACCATTCAAGTGAGGTACAACAGTATGACAATGCATTGATACTGCCACCCAACAAAAGGCCAAAGCAGCATCTATTGCTCCAGAGAGTTTTGGAAGCCATTGACGAACCTGGTCATGCTACGATCATTCAGTCCAAGTGGAATGAATTGTACCCAGATACACCAGTAACGATCGAACAGATCCGAGCGATCGCCATACGTGATCCCCTAACGTTCTTTTCGATCGGCCGTACGAGCACTTATGGATTAAAGCGGTGGGAGAACGAAAGAGAGCATTTAAAAGGAGGAACAATTCGTGATATAGTGGAGGAAGTTCTTTCAAAACATGATGTCCCACTGCATCTCGATGATCTTCTGCCAGAAGTGAAAAAATTCCGGCCTGGAACAAACGCACCAAGTGTCAGAGATAATCTATATCTGGATCGCTCCGGACGTTTCAAATTCTTTCCCGGAAATTTTATTGGCCTTCGATCGAGAGCATACGAAGTGATCCCAGATCCTGTAATACGAGTGAGCGGATCATTCTTTCGCCATTCCTTTCTAAGGACCTTCGTAGGTAGGAACTTCAGCGATCTGATCGACCATGTCTCTGAAAACTCAGCCGCTGATCGTGAGCGAGTCGAGTCATCACTAAAAGAGCTGATTCACGGAGGCCGGTTGATCTTGGATCCAAATGGTGTGATCCTTCATGCACCTGCTATTCCCGTCGATAAACCAGATATGAAGTGGACTGGAGAGCTCCCGTTCGAACATGAGAATTGATCTCCTGCCCCGATCTGCGAGAGGGATAGAAATGGAAAGCCCGCAAGCGACGACGCAGGAGGAGTGCGGACTTTGAATGTCCCGCAGTACTGCGGGAGCCCGGTGACCGCCTCCCCCTGAGCGGAGTCGCAGGGTTGAGGCGTGCATTCGCGCCCAACTTCACTCCAACCCCAACGTGATCTGCTTCCCCGGCTTGAAACCGATCATCGGTTCGTTCGGATCCACGGGACCTTCCTGTTCCTTGATCACTTTCACGCCGCTCATCGGTGATTGCTCGAGATCTTCTTCTTCCGGCGCACCAAGGTTCCCGATCTCGTCGTCGCTGATCATCATCATCTGCGTTTCCTCGAGTTCGGGTGTCATGGGGATGTAGACCGGATCGAGCAGTTCCATTTCCTTCACCTTGAACGGTGTGAGGCGGTTGCCGAGCGCCTTCAAGCCTTTTACGGCGATGAATGCTTCCAGATCGATCTCATCATCGGGCCGATCGCCGGCGCTGCGCTTGTCGTACGAGATGCGTACGCGCGGGTGCGCCACAAGACTGTGGATGGCAAGTTTGCTCTCCGGGTGATCGGTGATGAAAGAGACCGGCTCCTTGCCCGGTTCGATCTGGAACCGTTTCACGTTGTACTGGCCCTTCTCTCCTTCCCAATACACCGCGCTCACGATGGCTTTCGGGTCCCACTTCACCACGGTGAGCGCATCATCGGGAAAGTGCGTACCGAGCACGAACGGGTAGAGATGATAGGTGCCGTTGCGCATGATCGCGAGGATCTTGTCATCGCCACTGAAGCGGCCGAGATAGCGGCCGTGGCCGGTATCGTTCATGCGCTTGATCGTTTCATCGAACCAGATCGGGATCGCACCGAGCGTGCTCGCACCACGTTCCTTCTGGGTGATCTTGCTCACCATGTAACGCGTGAGCATGTTGCCTTTGCTGGCGCGGCCTTTCACCGCCAGCTTGCTGAAATCCACATCGAACTTCGTTTTGCGCAGGTTCGGGCGCGGGCGAAGCAATACGTGGATCACTTCGCTGGCGACATCTGGATTCGCGGTGAAGTATTCCACTTTGCTGCCCGGCGTGCCGCCGGTAAGATCGTATTCCTTGTCGCGCGTGATCGAGGAGACCACGAAACGCTTCATGTAATACGGACCTTTCGGACCATCCTGATAGACCATGTGGTAGATCGTGCGCTCATCGCCTTTCTTCCAAACGCCCACATGCAGGATGCCTTTGCCGATGAACTTCTTGTCCGCGACCTTGGTCACGAGCATCGTTCCATTTTCGCGGAACACGATGATGTCGTCCAGATCGGAACATTCGTCAACGAACTCGAAGTTACGCAGGCCCCAGCCGGCGAAGCCTTCCGCCTTGTCCACGTAGAGCTTGCGGTTGGCCACGGCCACCTTGGTGGCCACGATCGTATCGAAGGTGCGGATCTCCGTTTTCCGCTCACGACCGGCCCCGTATTTCTTCTTCAGTTCCTTGAAGTACTCTACGGCATGATCGATCAGGTGATCGAGCTTGTTCTGCACAGCGGCGATATTCTCGCCGAGTTGCTTGATGTGCTCATCGGCCTTGAAGCTGTCGAACTTCGAGATCCGCTTGATCTTGATCTCGGTGAGCTTCACGATATCCTCCTGCGTCACCGGCCGCTTCAGTTCCTTGATGTGCGGCTTCAACCCGCGATCGATGAATTCGATCACCTGCTCCCAGGTCTCCGCTTCTTCGATCTTGCGATAGACCTTCTTCTCGATGAAGATGCGCTCGAGCGATGCGAAATGCCATTGTTCCTCGAGCTCGCTTTTCCTGATCTTCAGTTCAAGCTCCAGCAAACGCAACGTGTTCTGCGTGCTGGTGCGAAGCAATTCCGTAACGCCAACGAAGCGCGGCTTGTCGTTCTCGATCACCACCGCGTTGGGCGCGATGCTCACCTCACAATCCGTGAAGGCGAACAGCGCATCGATCGTGTTGTCAGGTGAAACGCCGGCCGCGAGGTGCACGATGATCTCGGCGTTCTCCGCCGTGTTGTCCTCGATGTGGCGTACCCTGATCTTGCCCTTCTCGTTCGCCTTGATGATGCTTTCGATCAGGCTGGTGGTGGTGGTACCGAACGGGATCTGTGTGATCACCAGGGTCTTGTTGTCCTCCTTGCGGATGCGCGCGCGGGATCGGATCCGGCCGCCACGCTCACCATCATTGTAATTGCTTACATCAACAAGTCCGCCGGTGGGGAAATCGGGGAAGAGCTCGAACTTGCGGTTCCGGAGTACAGCGATGCTGGCATCGATCAGTTCGATGAAGTTGTGCGGAAGCACTTTGCAGCTCAAGCCCACGGCGATCCCTTCACCACCCTGCGCGAGCAGCAGCGGGAATTTCACCGGAAGGAAAACCGGTTCCTTGTTGCGGCCATCGTAGCTCAGTTGCCATTCGGTCGTCTTCGGGTTGAAGGCGACTTCCAGCGCGAACTTGCTGAGGCGTGCTTCGATGTAACGCGGTGCGGCCGCACTATCGCCGGTGAGCGTGTTGCCCCAATTCCCCTGCGTATCGATCAGCAGATCCTTCTGGCCGAGCTGCACCAGCGCATCGCCGATCGATGCATCGCCGTGCGGATGGTATTGCATGGTGTGCCCGATGATGTTCGCCACCTTGTTGTAGCGTCCGTCATCCAGATCCTTCATCGAGTGAAGGATGCGGCGCTGCACGGGTTTCAATCCATCGTACAATGCAGGAACGGCGCGTTCCAGGATCACATAGCTCGCATAGTCCAGGAACCAGTTGCGGTACATGCCGCTCACACTGAACGCCGCGCCACCACCAGCACCGGGAATTCCGCTGGAATGCCCGTTGGTGGCGGGAAGCTCTTCGTTCACTTCACCTTCTTCGTTCACTATCTCGTCTGCCATTCTTCTCTTTCTTGTGCGATCTACAAAGTGGCGCAGATCGTTTCACTTCCCGCAACGCTTTGATCGTTCCAAAGGCTTACTTCCACGCATACCTCCTGGCCGTAGGCCGGTGCGGCGATCCGGTAATATTTGAACCGATCGGAAAGTGGCGGATCGGGTTGCACCACCAAACGATCGTTGATCGCTTGATCGTATACGTACACGGAATAGCTGGATGGAGACAGGAACAGTTCCTCCTTTACCCGGAATTCGATCACCTGCTGCAGTGTAGTGGTCTCATTTTGCGTTACCTCTTCCACAAACGTTCCGATCAACTCGAACACCGGCGGTCCATCATAATCCCGATCGAACGGATTGTTGTTCAGCTTTTCGATGTCCACGTCATCCTTGTAGCAGGATGTGAGCAGGATCGAACCAAGCAGTATGGTGAAGATCTTTTTCATCGCAACGGGATCGAAATTGAAGTCGCCCATGTACCTCCCGTGCCGCCGGGGATCCATACCAGCCCTTCGAAACGCACACGTTCCTTGTCCTCATACGTTGGCGGCTGCTGCTTCTTCAGTTCGTTGCGGATGTACGCTACAGCACCCACGGAAGCCACGAAAAGCCCGGTGCTCACGTACGCCATGGTACGTGCACTTCGGAAACTATCCTTCGCTTCGGGGATCTGGGTTTCCTTCAAACGCATGATCTCTCCCGGGTTGGACGAAGTCTCGTACCGATCCGCCAGTTCCTGCAGATCGGAATTCGCCTTTCCGTAATTGATCCAACTGATCGCCGTCCAAACACCGATCCCACCGGCAACGATCGGCGGTATGGTGCGCATCAGGCGCCGCTTCTGTTCGTATCGGTCCACCGCCATCCGGTAGGTCACATACTCCGCCGGCCTTTGCAAAGTGATGTTCAGCTGATACGTGAAATTACCCATCACGAAAATGGTGGTATCGAGCATCTGGTGCCCGGGTGCCCAGAAGACGAAGCGGTGATCGCCTTCGGAAAGCGTGATCTCGCGATCGTTCATCTCATACTTTCCATCGAGCACATATCGCATGCCCTGCTCAGGCTCGCTCATGATGCGCACCTGGCCGGTGGTCTGCGCCATGCAGCCAATATTGAAGATCACTGAAAAGAGGAGTGTGAAAGTTCGAGCCATCTCAGGGGTGAAGTTCTGTTCCCGATCGTTCCATGCGATCGCCATTCCTCAGATCTCTTCCTCCACTTCCTCCAACTTCTTTGCGATCATCTTCACCGGATCGACCTTCATCTCCTCCACCAGATCCTTCTCCACCTTGAGGTTCTCGATGATGAAATCCTGGCGAACCGGCGTGTTCTTGCCCATGTAGAATTCCAGCAGATCGTGCACGAGCGCATCCTTGGTGATCATCACCGGTTCCAGGCGGATGTCCTCACCAATGAAGTTCTTGAACTCATCCGGACTGATCTCGCCGAGTCCCTTGAAACGCGTGATCTCCGCGGTCTTGCCCAGCTTGTGCATCGCGCGCTGGCGTTCTTCATCGCTGTAGCAATAGATCGTTTCCTTCTTGTTGCGCACGCGGAAGAGCGGCGTTTGCAGGATGTACAGATGATCGTTCTTCACCAGGTCGGGAAAGAATTGCAGGAAGAACGTCATCAATAAGAGCCTGATGTGCATGCCATCCACATCGGCATCCGTGGCGATCACGATCTTGTTGTAGCGCAACCCATCCATCCCGTCCTCGATGTTCAGCGCGGCCTGGATCAGGTTGAACTCTTCGTTCTCGTAAACGACTTTCTTCGTCAGCCCGAAACAGTTCAACGGCTTTCCCTTCAGGCTGAAGACCGCCTGTGAATTCACATCGCGGCTCTTGGTGATGCTTCCGCTGGCGCTGTCGCCCTCGGTGATGAAGAGCGTGCTGTTCAATTTCCGATCGTCCTTCTTCGGATCGTTCAAGTGGATGCGGCAGTCGCGCAGCTTCTTGTTGTGAAGGCTTGCCTTCTTCGCGCGTTCACGCGCCAGTTTTCTGATCCCGCTTAGTTCCTTCCGCTCGCGCTCGTTCTGCAGGATACGCGCTTGCAGCACCTCCGCGATGCTGCCGTGCTTGTGCAGGTAATTGTCCAGTTCGCGGCCGATGAAATCACCAACGAACGAGCGCATGCTCTGCCCGCCGGGTTCCACTTCCAGCGATCCGAGCTTCGTCTTGGTCTGGCTTTCGAAGACCGGCTCGATCACCTTCACGCTGATCGCCGCGACGATCCCCGTGCGTACATCGCCCGCCTCCCAATCCTTCTTGAAATAATCCTTGATCGTTTTCGCAAGCGCCTCGCGGAAAGCGCCCTGGTGCGTGCCGCCCTGCGTGGTGTGCTGGCCGTTCACGAAGCTGTAATACTCCTCGCCGTAGTGGTTCGCGTGCGTGATCGCCACCTCGATGTCCTCACCCTTCAAGTGGATGATCGGGTACAGCGGCTCGCCGTCCATTTTCACCGTGAGCAGATCGAGCAAGCCGTTCTTGCTCTGGAAACGGTGGCCGTTGTAATGGATCGCCAGGCCGGTGTTCAGGTAGCAATAGTTCCACAGCATCCGCTCGATGTGCGGATCGCGGAAATTGAAATTCCGGAACATCTGGTCATCGGGTTCGAACAACACCCGTGTCCCGTTCGGCTCCTGCGTCGGCTTCAGCTTCTCATCCTTGCGCAACACGCCGCGATCGAACTCCGCCACCTTCATCTGGCCATCGCGGTAGCTTTCGATCCGGAAATACGTGCTCAGCGCGTTCACCGCTTTGGTACCAACGCCATTCAGGCCAACGCTTTTCTTGAAGGCCTTGCTGTCGTACTTGGCGCCGGTGTTGATCTTGCTCACCACGTCAACCACTTTTCCCAGCGGCACGCCGCGGCCGAAATCGCGCACTTCCACGCGCGGGCCTTCGATCTTCACTTCGATCTTCCTGCCGTGGCCCATCACGAATTCGTCGATGCAGTTGTCCAGCACCTCCTTGATCAGGATGTAGATGCCATCGTCGTAACTGCTCCCATCCCCGAGCTTGCCGATGTACATGCCGGGGCGCAGGCGTATGTGCTCCTTCCAGTCAAGCGACCGGATATGCTCTTCACTGTAACTTGTCTCGCTCATTGAAAAGGTTCGGGATCCCCTCGCGGTGCAGGGTTCACGCGGTGTTGCGCGAATTTAGCGGGAATTCCTGAATTGGCGCGGGTTTTCAACGATCGTTGACAAGTCTATAAAGTAGATCTTCTGCAAGCTCACGTCCTATGGACCATGGCAGGTGGCAAGTTCTGCTGATCCATAGAGCCTTCGTATCATTGCCAATTGCTCCTGGGTCGCATCGCGCGTGCCGATGCCATGGAATACCGCACAGGCATGTACTTCAACTCCATCGCTTTTGCCCTGTTCCTGCCTGTTGTTTGGTTATTGTACTGGGCGCTCGCCAACACTAGCCTGAAAGTCCAGAACGCGCTGATCCTCGTTGCAAGCTACATATTCTATGGATGGTGGGATTGGCGCTTCTTATCGCTGATCGCGCTAAGCAGTCTGTTGGACTTCAGCATTGGCAAGGGATTGGACGCGGACCGTGCTCCCCGTACGCGCAAGTGGTTGCTCGGTGCGAGTCTGTTGGGCAATTTGGGCTTGCTTGGCACGCTGAAGTACTTCGATTTCTTCGCAAGCTCGCTCGCCGAAGCCTTCCACAGTGTAGGTGTGAACATCGCCCCCTTCACCTTGGGATGGGTCCTGCCTGTAGGGATCAGCTTCTATACCTTCCAGACACTGAGTTACACTATTGATGCATACCGTCGTGATATCGAACCCACGCATGATGCAGTGGCATTCTTCGCGTACGTTTCCTTTTTCCCCCAACTTGTGGCTGGTCCGATAGAACGGGCCCGCCAGTTACTACCTCAATTCCTGGAGCGCCGCATATTCGATCCTGCCAGAGCAACTGATGGTATGCGCCAGATCCTCTGGGGCTTTTTCAAGAAGGTGGTGATCGCCGATGCCTGTGCCCCCATTGTCGATCAAGTATTCGATCCCGGTGCCAACTGGCCCGCAAGCAGCCTGCTGCTCGGCACCTTCCTTTTTGCGTTCCAGATCTATTGTGATTTCAGCGGTTATTCGGACATAGCGATCGGCCTGGGCAGGTTATTCGGCTTCGAACTGATGCGCAACTTCGCCTTCCCCTACTTCTCCCGGG
>JAEYYE010000087.1 GCA_023430945.1 Bacteroidota bacterium | reverse complement strand
CCCAGATCGTTTCGTGTTCCGATCCGCTCAGCAAAAGAATGTAGCCGTCCCGATCCGTGGTACGTGCTTTTTCACGGGGTGTGCGGGCGGTCTTTTCAGGCATCCGATCACAAGAACGGCCGTCGCCCTTCACCAGCGGCGTCTGCAGGGCATGCTGCCAACTAACTTTGCCACTTCATGCTGCAACTCGAAGGCATCGTAAAGCGATACGGAAATTTCACCGCCCTCAACGGGATCTCCATGACGGTGCCTCCGGGCAAGGTTTTCGGCCTGCTTGGCCCGAACGGCGCTGGTAAGACAACGCTCATCAGGATCATCACACGGATCACCGGCCCCGATCAAGGGGTCGTGATGCTGGATGGCCATCCCATGGGACCGAAGGACGTACAGCGCCTCGGTTACCTTCCTGAGGAACGCGGGCTCTACAAGAAGATGAAAGTGGGGGAGCAGGCGCTCTACCTCGCACGGTTGAAAGGCCTGCCGAAGGATGTGGCCACGGCACGGTTGCGGGAATGGTTCGAACGCTGGGAGATCGGTGGCTGGTGGAACAAGCGCGTGGAGGAGCTCAGCAAGGGAATGGCGCAGAAGATCCAGTTCATCATCACCGTGCTGCATCAACCCAAATTGCTGATACTTGATGAACCGTTCAGCGGTTTCGATCCGATCAATGCGGAACTGATCCGCGATGAGATCCTGCGCTTGCGCGATCAAGGCGTTACGGTGATGCTGAGCACCCACAACATGGGCAGCGTGGAGGAACTGTGCGATCACATCGCGCTCATCGACAAGAGCAACAAGGTGTTGGATGGCAATGTGAAGGAGATCCGCCGCCGCTTCGCCACCAACACATATCGGATCGAATACAAGGGAACGCATGTCGCCTTCGCGAATGCGCTCGGCTGGGTGGGGGAGATCACCGATGTGAGGGAAGGACCAGAATTCTCCAACGCGCGCGTGAAAGTGAACAAGGGCAGCACGTTGAACGATGTGTTGCGTCAAGTGATCACCTCGGTGGAGATCCACGGCGTGGAGGAAGAGGTGCCAAGGATGCACGATGTGTTCATTCGTACGGTGGGTGCGAAGAACCTCGCGCAGCGCGGAATAACGGAAGGGATCACTGAGTAAAGCGATCGGAAGAAATGAACAAGATCCGCCTCATCATCTGGAGGGAATTCACGACCCGCGTCAGGAAGGCCAGCTTCCTGATCATGACGATCCTTGGACCGGTGCTGATCGCCGGCGGCATTACGCTGGCAGCATATCTGGGCCTGCAGGAGACAGATCACCACAACGTGCTCATCGTGGACAAAGCCGGGATCATCGGCGATCTGCGCAACACCGAGGGCATCACCTATCATCTCGATCACCGGGAATGGAGCGATGCGGACTTCAAGAAAAGTCCGTTCACGGTAATGGTGGATGTGAACGAGGACATTCTCAACACGAACACGGTGCTCTTCTTCTATCGCGATCTGCCGAGCCTCAACATCCAGCGGTCGATCAGTGGTGAATTGGAGCGATCGGTGGAGCTGGCCAAGCTGCGCGGTGAATCGATCGATGAGGAAGCTTACCGCCGCGTGCGGAAATCACTTGTTGTAAAGCTCTTCGACATCGACAAAGTCGGCGTGGAATCGCTGGAGCAGGAACGCGCCGGGATCGGCTTCTTCTTCGGTTATTTCATGTTCATCTTCATCTTTCTCTACGGCGTGCAGGTGATGCGCGGCGTCATGGAAGAGAAGCAGAACCGCGTGGTGGAAGTGCTGATCAGTTCCGTGCGGCCGTTCCAGTTGATGATGGGCAAGATCGTCGGCATCGCGCTCGTTGGGTTCACGCAATTCATGTTGTGGATCATCATCACCGTAACGCTCATCACCGTTGGATCTACGCTGTTGCTAAAGGATCGCATCGATCCAATGTCCGTGGCCAACACGCCCATGACCGCACAGATGCAGGAACAGCTCGGCGCACAGGCCGCCATGCCCGATGTGAACGACGTGAAGATCGTGCAGGCCCTGAAGCAGATCGACCTGCCGCTCACGCTCGGCATGTTCATCTTCTACTTCATCGGCGGATACCTGCTCTATAGCTCGTTGCTCGCCGCCATCGGCTCGGCGGTTGATAGTGAATCGGACACACAACAGTTCATGCTGCCGGTCACCCTGCCCATGATCGGCGCTCTCATCATTGCGCAGATCGCCGTGTACAACCCCGGTAGTCCGGCGGTGATCTGGTGCAGCCTCATACCGTTCACAAGCCCGGTCGTAATGATGGTGCGCGTGGCCATGGGCAGCGCGCCCATATGGCAGCTTTTCCTGAGCATGTTCCTGCTGATCGGCACGTTCCTGTTCACCACCTGGTTCGCTGGCAGGATCTACCGCACAGGCATCCTCATGTACGGCAAGAAGGCCAGCTGGCGCGAAATGGGCAAGTGGCTGTTCTATCGCGGCTGATCCATTGCCAACTGAAAACTGACAACTGGTAACTTTTCTCAGGGCGTGCCGGCTCGAAGACTCGCCGTCGGGCTATTCGCTTCAAGTCCTCGGCCGTCAAAAGCACGGCCTGCGGGCTTTCCGCTGCTATCCCTCACGCACATCCATGGGGTATCATCCGATCGGCATACACTTGAGCATTGGTAATTGGATATTGATCATTGGATATTCTCTTTGCATATGCCTCGCGCGATCATCGATCTCGGCACCAATACCTTCAACCTGCTCATCTTCGAACCCGATCCTTCATCCGCTGATCGGATCGATCTCAAGATCATTCATCAGGAAGAGATCCCCGTCTTTCTCGGAAAGGATGGACTCGAACGTGGTGTGATCGGCAGAGAGGCGTTCGATCGGGGCCTTGCTGCACTGGATCGCATTATGCAGATAGCCCGATCACATGGTGTGAGTGAAGCGAAGGGCTTCGGCTGTTCAACGTTCCGCAACGCGCGGAATGCGCAGGAATTCGTTCGTTCCGCCGCAGAACGCGGCATAATGGTCGAAGTACTTGCGGGCGGCGATGAGGCAGGCGTCATCCTGGACGGTGTGCGCCTCGCCGTTCCCTTCACTTCAAAGCCGGCATTGGTGATGGATATCGGTGGCGGAAGCATCGAATTCATCCTTGCCACCGACAAGGCGCTGATGTGGAAACAAAGCTTCGAGATCGGTGTAACTCGGGCAAGGGAACGCATCCCGATCGGTGACCCGATCGGCATTGCTGAAGAGATGCGGATCGCTGAGTTCTTCGATGCGCAACTCGAGCCGCTCTGGCAGAGCATCGATCGGCACGAGCCGCACCTGCTGATCGGCAGCGCCGGAAGTTTCGAGAGCATCGCCGCAATGCTCGGTTCCCTGGCGCAGGAAGAGATCAGGATCGATCAGCGGTCCTATTCGTTCACCACCGATCGTTTCGAGGAATTGAAGGACCGGCTCTTCAGGCTTACACGTGGGGAACGATCCAAATTCCCGGGGTTGCCGGCACACCGGATCGATACGATCATCTACGCCATGATCGTGATCGACCGCGTGCTCGTTGCAAGTGGCATCCGCGAAATGGCCTGGAGCCGTTATTCGCTCAAGGAAGGTGCAGCCATCCGCGAAGTGCGCAACGGCTAGGGCACCTGTTGTGTGCGCACGTTGGTCGGGATCGTTCCGCCGATGTTCTGCAGTATGATGTCGCGATCGTTGCTGGCCCCGGTGTAGCGCACCGATCCGTCGAGGTTCACATCCGCCGGGTGATAGCCGCTCACGGAATTCGTGGGGACCAGGCCACCGATCTGCTGCAGGATCTTGTCCCGATCATTGTTCTGGCCCGTGTATTTCAACTGCTGGTCTGGTACGGTGTTCCCCGCCCAAAGTGCGCGAAGCGTACCGTTGCTGTAACGGGCATCGGTTCCGTATGTGGCCGTGGCACTTGTACGCAGATCGATGGTGGCTGCGGTCCCGGAGATCGCGATCGGTGAGGCGGTCATGCATCCGAGATGGTTCCGGTGCTTCACCGCGACATGGTAGTTCCCCGGCGCCGCAGTGAAGGAAAGCGGAGATGTACCGTCCACATCCACGATATCGCCATCGCGCTGCAACAGGCCATGCCGCGCCGTAACGATCGTAGTGGCATCCGATCGGAGCTCCACCCTGATCCAATCCACGATCGCATTGTTCCCGGTTACGGCAAGCACCCCTGCACCGATCGCTTCACCGCCGCCTGAAAGGCCCATCGCGGAGTATGGTTCGTTCAACGGGATGTGGTTGCCACTGCGTAATGCATCGCTCATCACCGGGCCGGTGCCATATGGTCCCTGAAGCCACACTTTCACATCGGCCTTTATGCTGGAGGTGACACAGAACGGTGCATTCGCCTGATACGTGAACGTGGCCGCATTGGCGAGCACGTTGCCATTTTCATCCTTCACGCGCACATAACCATTTCCGTAGGCACAGCAGATCCCATCGCCATAGCTATCGTTCACCACCAATTGGTAACAGCCATCGGGCAGGCATAGTTCAACGCTCGGCTTCACGTACGCACCGTTGCTCGCCATCTGTGTGTAAGGTCCACCTGTGGCGAATGTGGTCGTTCCATTCGTGATGGACCAGGTGGTCTCCTGGCCATACCGATCGGTGGCGATCTCAATGGTGACCGGCGTGCAGCACCCGGAAAGTGTCCATGCTGTGGGGGAACTGAAATTGCTGGTGGTTCCGCTGCATATCCGTTGCACCTGGAATTCGAATGAACCGCATGCTGCGAGGCCGCTCAATGTGTAGCTCGCAGTGCTCAGACCGTTCACGTTGGTCCACTGCGCTGCGCCGATCGCGCGATAACGCAGGTTGTACTGGCTACCTGCGGATCCGGTCCAGGTAAGTTGTACTGATGTCGGTGTGGTCTCGTTCACTGCCGATCCGCCCGGTGGCAGGCAGCCCATCGAACTGCATTCGTTCACGATCAGTTGCACGCTGTTGTTCGCGTTGATCCTTCCGCCGGTAACCGTCTGCCCGGGAAGATTTCCCACCTGTTCAACACCCTGGAAAAGTTTCTGGCGGATATAAAGTGCGCCTGCTGATGGGTCGCTTTTCACAAGGTCCATCATGGAGGCGCAAGGCACGGAATAGAGCAGTCCGATCACACCTGCGGTAAGCGGGCTTGCGAAGGATGTTCCGCTGGTGGAGGTCGTGCTCGTACTTCCGCTGGTAGTGCCAGATGTGGTCACAACGTTCTCGCCCGGAGCACCCACGTCGATCGTAGTTGCGCCGTAACCACTGAAGGTGCGTACGTCGCTGCTGTTCGTTGCCGTAACGCTCACCATGAAAGGACTGGAACATGCCGTGGGCAGATCGCCGACAACATCAACGTTCACATTGCTATTGGAAGTTGCCCCGCAGTTCAGGACACCTTCGGTGCCAAGCGTATCGTAGATCGCACACCAAAGAGGATAATCATCCGGATCACCGCCATCGATGCCCCAACTCGCATTCGTGGCAACGACGAAGGCTCCCTGCGTGCCATTGCTGTCGTTGTAGCGGCGCCGCTGGATCAGCGGGTAGGTGTAGGAAGCGATCACATTCGATTGCGAAAGGCTTCCGACCGTGACCACCATGATCTTCACATTCCAATTCGCACCCGCCACGCCCGCGCCATTGTTGCCTTTGGCTCCGATCATGCCGGCCACGTTCGTCCCATGCGATCCGCCGAAAAGATTATTGTCGTTGTTGGCGCCGGGATTCCAGCCATCGTAGTCATCGATGTAGCCATTGCCATCATCGTCGATCCCGTTGTTCGCCACTTCCTGCGTGTTCACCCAACGATTGCCTACCAGATCGGCGTGGAGCAGGTTGGCCGCCTCGATCACGCATACCACGATCTCGTCGCCATCGGCGGTGGTTCCGCCGGTCGTTACGTTCCAGGCTGCTTCGCTATCGATGTTCTGGTGGTGCCATTGGCTCGCATAACCCGGATCGTTCGGTACGGCCCGGAAAGTGGCAGGATGATCGTTCTGCGCGAGAATCACCAAGCGATGCCTTTTCACCGCATCGAGCATCTTCTGTTGCGCCACCGCCTCAGGATCGAACTGCATTTCCCAGATCCGCATGGGTGCGCTCACTTCCTTTACGATCTGTGCTGTCGTGTTCGCGCCATCCACCGTGCGCAGATCCGCTGCGATCTTGTAAGCATCAGCGCCATCGGCGATCATGAAAAGAATGCGGCCCGGAATGATCCCAGGCTCCGCCTGTTGCGCGTTGGCGATCGGGAATGACGCGAGAAGGAGAAGGAAAAGACCAAAATTTCGGAATGGTAACGTTCGGAGCATGATGCAATTTACAAGGGCGGCACGAAATAAGGAAGAACATGATCCAACGTCAAGGACGATGGATCCTAGGTCCCGATGTTCTACATTCGGGCGATACAGCGATGAAGGGCGCAGCCGCGATCATCATTTCCCTGCTCTTCCTCTGCCTGGCGGGATGTGATGAGCCTTATGTGAAACAGCCCCTCGCAAAGGAGCCTGATTCACTGGAGACCGGGGTAAACGCCACGCAGATCGCACGCATCCAGGAGGCGATCGGTGTGGAAAGATCGAAGTTCAGCTTCGTGATCACTGCGGATACACACCAGGAGTACGATCATCTCCGATCGCTTCTATCCCATCTTCGATCGGATAGTTCGAACTCCTTCATCATCGTGTGCGGCGATATCACGGAAAAAGGTGACCGGAACGAGTTGAAGGAATACCTGCGGATAATGAAGGAGCAGCCGTTGCCTTTCGTTACCGCGATAGGGAATCGGGAACACCGCGGAACGGGAAGGCCAACGTTCGAAGCCATGTTCGGTGCGCGCAACCAGCAGTTCGTGGCAGGCGGCGTGCGCTTCATCCTGTTCGATAACGTGGTGACCGAGAGTGAGATCCCGATCGAATACGACTGGCTGCGGACCACGCTTGCGGCCCCGCACGATGGACCGACATTGCTCTTTATGCATGTGCCACCCACCGATCCAAGCCAGCTATCGCCCGATCATCTTCACCCGTTGCACGAGATCATCGCGGAACACGGACCGGCCCACGTGTTCATGGGTCATACGCATGCCTACATTGAAGGCGAATTCCCTGATGGAACGCCCTTCACGACTGTTCCCTGGCCCAAGAGCGGGGAGTATGTACATGTCTCCGTCCGGTCCCGGGGAGATCTTGGGATCCAGGTTGTCACTATCGATGCATCGCCCAGGTAATTTACCTCGCGCCCTACCTTGCGCACGTGTCAAAGAAACAGCACCCGATCCTCCGCCGGCTTCCTGTTCCCAAATGGCAGCAGGAGCGATCGCCCTATAAGCGCGCGCGTCAGCTCTTGAAGTGGCGCATCGGCATAGTTCGAACGTTCAAGGATGTCGCCTTTTCGGGGCTTGGGGTGCTCTCCGCAGCCTTTGCGTTGGAAGGATTTCTGCTCCCCAGTGGATTCCTCGATGGCGGTGCAACAGGCATCACGCTCATGATCAGCCGGCTCATGCAGTTGCCGTTCCCGGCCGTGCTCGTTGCGGTGAACATCCCGTTCCTCTTCGTCGCATACAAACTGATCGGAAGGTCATTCGCCCTTCATGCCGCACTTACGATCCTTTCGCTGGCAATGGTCACCTGGTTGTTCGACTTTCCCGAGGTGACGGACGATAAGCTGTTGGTGGCGGCATTCGGTGGATTCTTCATGGGCGCGGGGATCGGGCTGGCCGTGCGCGGTGGAAGTGTGCTCGATGGAACGGAAGTGCTGGCGCTTGCACTGGGCCGGCGGATCGGGATCACGATCGGCGATGTGGTGATGCTGATCAACGTGATCATCTTTTCCGTGGCAGCGATCCTGATCGATGTGGAGACCGCACTTTATGCCATGATCACTTTTGTAGCCGCTGGCAAAACAATGGACCTTGTCATCGAAGGGATCGAGGAATACACCGGTGTTACGATCATAAGTC
>JAEYYE010000069.1 GCA_023430945.1 Bacteroidota bacterium | reverse complement strand
ACTTTGAACAGTGGTGGAGCCGCAACAACAGGAAGTGCCACCTGGACCTTCAGGCATTACAATACCGATCCGTGGACGGCGGCCGGTGGTGACTTTGGATCGGCATCGGCGAGCACCACCATTGGTGCGGTTGGAACATTCACGTTCAGCTCCGCTGCCTTACTTGCGGATGTGCAGATGTGGGCCGATATGCCTTCCATGAACAATGGCTGGATGATCCGCGCGAACGAAGCGACCAACAATGTGAACATCACGTTCGCCAGCCGCGAGAACGCCACCACCAACCTGCGTCCGCAGTTGGTGATCACGTATACCACCGCACCGACAGGAGCCTGCTGCATGCCCGATGGCATGTGTGAGGTAAGTAGTGAAGGCGAATGCATCGCGATGGGCGGATCGTGGCAGGGCGCGGGCACGGATTGTTCCAGCGATCCGTGTGAGATCACCCTCACTCCTTTTATCGATCCGTTGCCTTTGCCGGCAATTGCGCAGCCTGTGACAGGTCAATCAGGTGGCGCTGCGCATTACGCGATCAGCATGACCGAGCAGTTACAGCAACTGCACAGCGAGCTTCCGCAAACGCGCGTCTGGGGCTACAACGGAAGTTATCCCGGACCCACGATCGAAGCACGCAGCGGTGAACCAGTGACTGTTACCTGGACGAACGATCTGCGCGTGGCGGAGACAAATGTGTTGCGCACCCATCATGTTCTTGCGATCGATGAATGCCTGCACGGTCCGCACATCACCGGTCACGCGCCGGTCGGCATCGTACATCTGCACGGTGGCAAGGTGGCTCCCGAGAGCGATGGCGATCCAGAAGCGGCTTTTCCGCCGGGCGTTTCTTCACCGCTCTACACGTACCCGAACGATCAACCTGCTTCCACGATCTGGTACCATGATCACGCGCTCGGGATCACGCGACTGAATGTGATGATGGGAATGGCAGGCTTCTACCTGATCCGCGATGATCATGAAGATGCGCTTGATCTGCCTTCAGGCCAGTACGAGATCCCGATGGCGATCCAGGATCGCAGGTTCAATGCGGATGGCAGTCTCGCATATCCGGAGGAATGGCATGAGCACTTCTTCGGCGACAAGATCCTTGTGAACGGAAAGGTGTGGCCATACCTGAACGTACACAAGGGCAAGTATCGCTTCCGCATGGTGAACGGCAGCAACTCGCGCGTCTATACGCTTGCATTATCCAACGGTGCACCGTTCCACCAGATCGGCACCGATCAGGGTTTGTTGAATGCGCCCGTTGCGCTTACGCAGCTTACCATCCTGCCCGGTGAACGCGCTGATCTTGTGATGGATTTCAGCGGATACACTACAGGAACGGAGATCATCCTTACCAACAGTGCACCTGCACCATTCCCGGGATTTCCGGGTGTTGGCGTGATACCCGAAATAATGAAGTTCATCGTTGGATCTACGATCGGATACACCGCTCCCCTGCCCGCAACTCTCGCGAATGTGCAGCCGTTACCGGTGGAAGAAGCCTTCGTCCATCGTGACTTCGATCTTGCACTCATGCCGAACGATTGCCCCGGTCACGAAGGATTGATGTGGGGGATCAACGGCCTGCATTGGGATGACATCACCGAATTCCCGATCCAGGGCGCGACCGAGGTCTGGAACTGGATCAACAATTCGGGCGTTGCGCATCCCATGCACATGCATCTGGTAATGGGCCAGATCCTCAACCGCCAGGAGATCGATCAGAACGGTGTGCCTTTCGGGCCGATCCTTCCGCCGGAGCCCAATGAGATCGGTTGGAAGGACACCTGGAATTGTCCGACCGGCTATGTCACGCGTGTGATCGCGCGGTTCGATGGTTTCACCGGCGCATATCCATATCACTGCCACATCCTTGAACACGAGGATCACGAGATGATGCGGCAGTTCGTGGTACAGGAACCTGTGCGCGTTTCGGCGCGAACATTCCTAGAAGGTCCGTACGATCCAAACAGCGGCCTGATGTCCGATGAGTTGCGTGATGCGAACCTGCTTCCGCTGACGGAACCTTACACCGGCATTCTGCATCCATTAACGGGTGGAAAGGGATCAAAGACATCGATCGGCGTATTGAACAACACGGGCAACGATGCGATCGTGGATTGGATGGTGGTGGAATTGCGCCATCCTGTTCTTGCCGACAGCGTGACCCGATCACGCACCGCTTTACTTCAACGCGATGGTGATATCGTTGGAATGGACGGGATCTCTCCGTTGATGTTCGATGTTCCCGCAGGGAATTATCATGTTGCCGTAAGGCACCGCAATCACCTCGGCGTGATGACCGCAACCCCGATCGCAGTTTCAGCGGCCTCCACGATCATCGACTTCACCGATCCTGCAACAAGCACATGGGGCATCGATGCACGAAAGCCGATCGGCGGAACGATGGTGCAATGGCAGGGCAACGTGGTGCGCGACAACATGCTTTCCTATATCGGAACGGACAACGATCGAGATCCGATCCTACAGGCGATCGGCGGCATCATTCCGACCAATACAACGAGCGGATATGTTCCCGAAGATGCGAACCTGGATGGCGTGGTGAAGTATGCTGGACCTTACAACGATCGCGATCCGATCCTGGTGAACATCGGTGGAACTGTACCAACCGCGATCCGTGTGGAGCAACTGCCTTGAAGGCAAACCGCGCCGCCGATCACTTCGCGCTATACGCGCGAAGCATCCACAGGTCCTTTTCGAGCACAACGATGTTGTCTCCGATCAGCGTGGATGTCGCATCGTCGCCTGTCTCATCTGCAACGTTCACCACTTCACGGTGTATGCGGATGAGTGCGCTCATGTCTTCCATCACCGCTGCGACCGTATCCTTCGCGCCGCGCAGGTCGGGCTTCTCCTTCACCGCGCTGTTCTTCAGGTAGGCACTGAACGTGTGCAAGGGCCGGCCTTCCAGCGTGAGCACGCGCTCGGCGATCTCATCGATGAATGTCTGCGCCTTGGTGTACAGCTCCTCGAACTTGGTATGCAGATCGAAGAACGTGGGCCCGGTGATGTTCCAATGGCAGCCGCGCAGGTTCTGGTAATGCACCTGGTACGTAGCCAACAGGCGATTCAGACCAACGACCAATTTTTCGCTCTTCTGAACATCGAGCCCAACTGAATTTATGGATCGGGAATTTTTCTTGCTCATGACGGATGATCGTTTTCCGAAAGGTACGGACCGGTGGATGCGAAAGTGGATCGCTCAGGCACCGATCCCGGATGTCCGATCCGTCATCTTAGGCCATGCGTTGGATCGTGCTGCTTCTCTTTTTCACTGACCATTTTGCCTCCGCGCAGCAGACGCGTGTTCTCTTTCTGGGCAACAGCTACACCACGGCGAACGATCTGCCCGGCACCTTCCAGCAGCTCGCTTTGTCGCTGGGTGATACGATCGCTACTGATGCACATGCCCCTGGAGGTTTCACCCTTGAAGATCATGCCGGCGATGCAACATCGCTCGATCTGATCGCCTCGCAACCCTGGGACTTTGTG
>JAEYYE010000060.1 GCA_023430945.1 Bacteroidota bacterium | reverse complement strand
GAAGTACTATGGCCAGTCCTTTCGTCATCCTGTCACTTCTGCACCAGCTCACGTACCGCCGTCCAATCCAACATCTCGGCTTCTCCATCAACCGCGGCGCTCGACCTTTCTTTTTCCGTGGAGAACGCAGCCACATCGCCGCGCATGGGACTACGGAAAGCCGGGCCATGCAGGTAAAATGCTTTCGTAGCGTCAAGCAACTTGCCAGGCGTGGCATGATCGCAGACATACCATGCTGCCACCTGCTCCTCGGCAACGGTGCCTTTGGTAACATACTGCACCATGCAAGCGATGTCATCGAAGACATATTGTCTTCCTTTTTGGGTCCTGATCGCCGCACCGAACTTCCCATCCACCACGTTCATTCGGCAATGCGCGCATTCCGCCTTCCCGAGATCGATCTTCGGGGCATCCTGTTGCCCACAGGATGCTGCAGTAGTGGCGAGAAGAAGAAGCAGGGGGAACGAATTCTTGATAAGGATCCTCATTGCATTTCGGTGGTTGTTCTTGCACGACGCCATTCGTAGATGAAGATAATGATCAGCACAGACATTACCCCGAACAGCAACCAGCCACCTGTATCAGGTGTGGACCATGCATCGAAGTTGAGCAGCTGCTTATGACCGATCAATGGGGGTTGGTATGCCATCCCCTCCACCTTGATGGCGGCACGCGGATCGAGTTCATGGCCGTAATTATAGCCCCATTTGTACATATCGTACAGGGCCCAGGCACCGAAGGCGGCAAGCAGAAGTATATGGACCAACAAGCCGGCGATCCTTCCCCAAAAAGCCACAAGAAGCCCTATCACACAAAGAGCGATGATCACTTTGGGCAGGTACACGAATTCCGGGAACATCTCATCCTTGATCACGGCCATTCCGATATAATGGTTCAATCCATTGATCTTCTCCACATCACCGGCAAAGTGATCGATGTAGATCTGCATGATCAATCCTTCAGGATACTGGGGCGCCATAAGATCTATCCGCCAGACAGGTACGTACAGGATGACCAATAGGACCAGTGCTGAGATCCCGATCAAGATCCGGGAAAGGATCTTCAGGTGTGCTTCTTTCTTCATCTTCAGGTCAAAAGCATTCACGGCCCCTGTTTTCGCAGGGGCCGTGATGTGCATCAGAGTGTCCATTTCAATTTACAGTTCCTGATCCACCGAGACTGTTTTGGCGGTCAGTGGCACTGTGGAATTCTTTGGTGAAACGCGCAGGTAGCCGCTCATCTCCTGATGCAAGGCCGAGCAGAAATCCGTGCAATAGTATGGTATAACCCCTACTTTTTGAGGCACATACCTCAGTGTTTGGGTCTCACCCGGCATGATCAGCAATTCGGCGTTCCGTGCACCCTTGATCGCGAAGCCGTGCGGTACGTCCCAGTCCTGTTCCAGATTCGTCACATGGAAGTATACCGTGTCGCCCAGAAGCACCCCTTCAATGTTATCTGGGGCGAAGTGTGAACGAATGGTGGTCATTTTCACATGGACCTGATTGCCTTTCCGCTCGATCGAAGTTTGACCTTCGCCTTTGGCAACATATGGATGAGCGTTCTCGTCGATCTTGTAGAAACGCACCTCACGAGGCTTCACCAGATCTGCCGGCAGGGCCTGCGCATAGTGCGGTTCGCCAGTGGTAGGGAAATCGAGAAGCAGTTCCATCTTGTCACCATCGATGCTGTACATCTGTGCGCTTTGGGTCAACTCAGGGCCGGTGGGCAGGTAGCGATCCTTGGTGATCTTGTTGTAAGCGATCACATATTTGCCCCAGGGCTTTTTGCTGTCACCACCAGGGATGGAAAGGTGACCGATGCTATAGTAGGTGGGTACGCGATCGAGCACCTCCAGACTTTCAACATTCCACTTCACGATCTCGCTGCTTACGAACATGGAGGTGTATGCGTTGCCGTTGTTGTCGAACTCGGTGTGCAACGGTCCGAGGCCGGGCTTCTTCACTTCACCATGCAATACACTTTCGTATTTCAACACCGGAATGCCTGCGAAATCACCTTCAAAATCCTTATTCTCGATCGCTTTCTGGATCTTCTCAAAAGAGAACACGGGTACCAGTGCGGCCAGTTTTCCGCTTCCTACAATGAACCGTCCTGTTGGATCCACAT
The DNA here is from genome assembly GCA_023430945.1 of Bacteroidota bacterium. Lineage (GTDB taxonomy): Bacteria > Bacteroidota > Bacteroidia > Flavobacteriales_F > PHOS-HE28 > PHOS-HE28. The sequence continues at coordinate 5,758 of JAEYYE010000060.1, read as the reverse complement.
CACACCCGTGGGGGGATTTCGGGCATGGCATGAAGTACAGCAAGCCCGGGTGTTCTGCAGGATCGAGCTGGAGCACATCCTCGTATACGGTGGTCTCGGCCGAATGCGTGTGGTGGTTCCACCAGTTGGAGTGATGCCTGCCAGGTACACGGGTGCCTTTGCCATCCTTCACCAGTTGCTCGGCCAATTTCCAATTCACCGCCATTACGAAGTCCTTATCCCGCTGGCTGGCGTTCACTTCAAGGAGGCTGTATGCCTGTTCGGTATTGTAGCAGCTGAAGAAGAACCAACCTTCGGAAGGCCCTTTGCCTGCATGGCTCAGATCGAAATTCACGCCCGGGGTCTTGATCTGGAAGGCGATGCTCATCTTACCGGTCTCGGGTTCCGGATGGATGAACGAGACGGTGCCCTTGAAGTTCTCCTTGTAGGTATCGATGGAAACATCGCGTGCGGCATCATCTCCCATTGGAATACTGAAGCGGGTGCCGGCCACCACATACTCACTGTTCCCTGTTGTGAAGGGTGAAGAGTGGTTACCTGCACTGTTCGGGATCTCGATGATGCTGTGGGTGCGGAACGTTCCCAGATCGATCAGGGCGATGCGCGGGGTGTTGTTCCCGTTGATGAAACACCATTTCCCGTCCGGCACGCCATCGGTCTGTGATAGCTCCGGGTGGTGGCTGTCATCCCACGGTATCTCACCATGCGTGGTGCTCAACATGGCCTTGGTCTCCTCGCTATAGCCATAACCGCTTTCAGGATCCACGGAGAACACCGGGATCTCGCGAAGAAGCCTGCCGCTTGGTATGCCATATACGGCGAGTTGCCCGCTGAACCCACCGCTCACGAAGCTGTAGAATTCATCGTGTGTGCCGGGGGGCACATATACCCGCGAAGCTGCATCGCCGGTCACAGCTGTCTTCGTGGTGCCAGGCCTGCAACCCGGCAGGCTGTTCATCATCAGGAACAGACCAGCCCCGATGACCAGGGAAGATCCGGTGTATACCAGTGTTCTTTTCATCTTTCGTTAAGTGGGTGTTCGTTCGCGCTAGAGCGTTCGCATGAACTCCAGCACTTGTCTTCCTTCGTCTTTACTGAGGCCTTGGTTCGGCATGCGAACAAGGCATTCCTCCAAAGCCGCTTGTGCTTCGGGATCGGTGGCGAGCATCACATCTATGTTGAGGATCATGTTCATGATCCATTCAGGTTTACGCTTCTCCGTGATCTTTTCCCAACCTGGACCAACGATGCGGTTGGGCCCTGTACTGTGGCAGGCCTGGCACTTCATATCGTAGATCGCCTTTCCCTTCTCCACCATTCCCTGATCGATGTCGCCGAGCTGTATATCCGACGCCTTGATCATGTTGTCATCACTCTTCTTTCCTTCCTCGGAAGCTGCAGGTGCACCGCCCCCACCAGGGGGGTTCGTCTTGCCCTGTTCACTGTTCTGATCCCCGCCACAAGCTGTGAAGGCGAATAAGGTCACCAAGCCTACTGCTCCAATAATGTTCTTTCCCATGATCCAACCATTTTTCATTTATCGTGTGGCAAAAGTGCCGCTATAAAACTAGCGCAAGAATGACCGATATCATATTTCGGGATGATACTTGCTAGGTTTACCCCGCATATAGAGGCTGTTAAGGAAAGAGATGAAGGCTGAAGGTCTTGCCAGGCAATGGTTCCTCATAGCGTTGGGCGATCTGTTGCTCGCTGCGCTGATCGGTGTGGTGCTTCGTGCAGTCTTCGTGTGGGAGTTGCCTTTCGTCCACTTCCGCCCATGGCTGCATGGCCATTCACATACGGCGCTGCTCGGCTGGTTGTTCATTGGAGTTATGGTGGTGTTCTTCCACGATGGCGGCACACGAACGCTCACCGGAACGGTCCGTTCGATCCTGATCGGTCTTCAGATCGCCGTGATCACCATGTTCTTTTCATTTCCCTCCCAGGGCTACGGCGCTGTCTCCATCACGGCTTCATCCGTGCACATGCTGCTGGCCTATTGGTCGATGTTCATTCTTTGGAAGGCAAGCTCTGCATGGCCGGCCGATGGCAGCCGCATGTTCACGCGGGCCGCGATCATCATGTTCGTGCTCTCCACGCTCGGGATCTGGGCGATCGGCCCGATCATCGCCACGGGTAACCAAGGCCACGAGATCTACTATTGGTCGGTGCAGTTCTTCCTTCACTTCCAGTTCAACGGCTGGTTCTGGTTCGCGGCGATCGCATTGGGCATCCGCTGGGCCGAAAGGAACGCCATCGATCTTCGGTTCGATCGACTTACGTTCCGGCTCTGGGTGATCTCGGCCATCTTCACCTACGCCCTTGCGATCGCGTGGAGCGAACCACATCCATTGGTCTTCGCCACGATCTCCATCGCAGTGGTGCTACAGACCTGGGCGGCTGTGCGCACACTTTTCATCCTGAACGATCTGAAGGAACGCATGCATCAGCGTTTCCCGAAATGGGCTCAGGTACTCGTAGCGATCGCGCTCGTCTCAATGGGCCTGAAGGTCCTTACCCAGGCCGCCGTGGCCATACCTGCGATCGCTGTGGTGGGTTTCACACTGCGCCATTACGTGATCGGTTTCATCCACTTGAACACGCTCGCGATAATGACATGCCTGTTGCTTGCATATGCGCTGCTGCAGCAATGGCTGATCATGAACAGGACCACACGGATCGGATTGGTGTTGCTTGTTGCAGGGATCATCGGATCGGAGTTCCTCCTGTTCCTGCAAGGCACCTTCTTTTGGGCCGGCCTCGGCACCATCAAAGGGCATTACGTGCATCTGCTCATCGCATCGTTGCTGATGCCGATCGGGGTGGCCGCGATCCTTATCGGTAACCGCGTCGCGTTGTTGCGATCGGCTGAGCGATCAACCCTGGAATGAAGAACGTCCGGACGATCTGTCCAGACGTTCCCTTGAACTTGATATGGAACGGATCAGTGCTCTTCCTCGTGCGGATCGAGCGGCACGGTCTGCGGGATGAAATCCTCCTCCTTTCCCGGCTTGCTGTAATCGTACGGCCAGCGATACACCACCGGCAATGGCCCGGGCCAGTTGCCGTGGATGTGTTCCACAGGGGTCGTCCATTCGAGCGTGTTACCACGCCAGGGGTTCTGTGTGGCGCGTGGGCCGCGCATGGCACTGTAGAAGAAATTGTAGGTGAAGATCACCTGGGCCATGCCACCGATCACCGCGAAAATGGTGATCACCACGTTCAGGTCCATCACACCATCGAACATGGGGAACTCGCTGTAGCTGTAGTACCGGCGGGGCGCTCCGGCGAGACCTACGAAGTGCATGGGGAGGAATACACCGAATGCACAGATGAACGTGACCCAGAAATGGGCATAGCCCATCTTCGTGTTCATCATGCGGCCGAACAGCTTGGGGAACCAGTGATAGATGCCGCCGAACATGCCGAAGATCGCGCTCATCCCCATCACCATGTGGAAGTGTGCAACCACGAAATAAGTATCGTGCACGTTGATGTCCAGCGTGCTATCCGCAAGGATGATCCCGGTGAGGCCACCAGCGATGAACGTGGCCACAAAACCGATGCAGAACAACATGCCCGGGGTGAACACGATGTTTCCGCGCCAGATGGTGGTGATGTAGTTGAACACCTTCACCGCGGAAGGGATCGCGATGAGCAATGTGGTGAACACGAACACGCTGCCCAGGAAGGGATTCATGCCGGTGACGAACATGTGGTGCGCCCAAACGATGAAGCTTAGGAACGCGATCGCGAGCAGCGATCCGATCATCGCGCGGTAACCAAAGATCGGTTTGCGTGCGTTGGTCGAGATGATCTCGGAGGTGATACCGAAAGCAGGAAGGATGACGATGTATACCTCAGGGTGCCCAAGGAACCAGAACAGGTGCTGGAACAGGATCGGGCTGCCACCCATGTGCTCAAGCGCCTCGCCGGCCACGTGGATCTCGCTGAGATAGAAGCTTGTTGCCATGGATCGGTCCATGAGCAGGAGCAACGCAGCACTGAGAAGCACCGGGAAACTAAGGATGCCTACCACTGCGGTAAGGAAAAGGGCCCAGACCGTCAATGGCAGTCGGGTCATCTTCATGCCCTTGGTGCGCAGGTTGAGGATCGTGGTCACGTAGTTGAGGCCGCCGATCAATGAACTGGCGATGAAGAACACCATGCTCACCAACCAGAAGGTCATTCCAGTGCCCGATCCAGGAATGGCCTGGGGAAGCGCGCTCAATGGCGGATACACTGTCCATCCACCGGAAGCGGGCCCGCTTTCCAGGAAGAGCGAAGCCAGCATGATCACGCAGCTCACGAAAAAGAACCAGTACGATAACATGTTCAGGAAACCGCTCGCCATATCACGAGCACCGATCTGCAAGGGGATCAGCAGGTTCGCGAACGTACCCGAAAGGCCCCCGGTAAGTACGAAGAACACCATGATGGTGCCATGGATGGTCACCAGCGCGAGGTACATATTGGGATCGAGCACGCCGCCCGGGGCCCATTTGTCGCCAAGGAAGAAATTCGTGAAGGCGAAGCCTTCACCCGGCCAGGCCAGTTGCAGGCGGAAGATGATCGACATGATCATGGCCACCCAGGCCATGAAGATGGCGGTGATCAGGAATTGCTTCCCGATCATCTTATGGTCTTGCGAGAAGATGTACTTGGATACGAAGCTCTCCTCGTGATGATGGTGCGCTACATGCGCGTGTTCGTGTTGTGCCGTGATCACACCCATGATCTTGATCTGTTCAATTCACCACCGCTGCAGTGGCAGCTTCCGCGCCCTGTTGCTGCGGTAGTTCCATATTCCCTGTTCCCTCCTGCTCCGGCGCGCTCTCCGCTCCTTCGAACGGCTTGGCCATCTGTTCCGCGTACCACTTGTCGTACTCGCCCTGCTCCATCACGATCAGCGGCATCTGCATGTTGTAATGCGATGCCCCGCAGATCTTGTTGCACAGGAGTATGAAATCGAACGCATCGTTCTTCATCACATGCGTACGCATGCTGTCCGTTGTGATCGAAGGTGTGAACTTGAACATGGTGGTCATGCCAGGTACCGCGTTCATCTGCACCCGCATATGCGGCAGGTAAACGCTGTGTATCACATCACGCGAGCGGATCAACATGACGGCTTCCTTGTGCACGGGAAGGGCGAAATCCTTCGTGACGATATCATCAAGGCCACCCATGTAGGCACTGGCATCTCCCTTTTCCCTGATGTCCTGCTCCATCATCGTGCGCAGGTTGATGATCCGTTGCTGCATACGCCTGAGCGACTCCATCTGGCCGATCAGCTCCGCCCTTTTTTCATCCGGGAGGATCGCCGATGCGATCAGGCTGTCGTGCTCAGCGACGGCCAGATCAAGTTCCTTCAACCGTGTTACGATGCTCTTGGGTGTTACGATCCCGAGCGGATTGTCCGCATTGATCAGCCGGTAATCCGTTGCGCCCAACATATTATCCTTTCCGGGATAACGAACTGTCCAGTCGAACTGCTTTCCGTATACCTCCACCTGTACCGCTTCGGGTGAAGGTGGGCTGGTGATCTTGTTCCAAGAGGTAAGACCAAGGATGATGATCACGGCCAGCACCGCTGCGGGAGCGACCGTCCAGGCCAGTTCCAGCTTGTTGTTGTGCGGTTGCCAGTAAGCCCGGCGCGCCTTGTTGAACACATACTTGCCCGAGAAATAGAACAGCAGGATGTTCGTGAAGAAGAATACCGCCAGAAGAATGTACCAGTTCAGGTCCATCAGGTAGT
>JAEYYE010000051.1 GCA_023430945.1 Bacteroidota bacterium | reverse complement strand
GCGCAGCAGCACCCAATCGTGCAATTCATTCAATGGATAGACCTGGTCGTATGCGCGTGTGACCGTATAGGGATCGATCCCGCCGGCGCCGTTGTTGAGCAACGTGATCACCTTGTTGCCCGATCGGTCGAAAAGAAAGACATCGTCCAGATCATCGCCGTTAAGGTCGATCGTGCTCACCTGCACGAAATTGAGCCCACCAGCCCATGCGAGCTGCAGATCCACACCGTTACGCTGCACGGGGATCGATCCATCGAAGAAGAGTTGCGCCTCGCATGGGTTGAACAGCGTGATCGCGGCGGAAAGAAGTATCGATCGGTACATGTGCGTGAAGTTCGATGTTACAAAGGTGACGCTAATGTGGATCGCACCGGTGTTCACACGCTCCCGGTTTCCCCGGACCGCTGTGCAAACCGATCGGCGGCAGCGGGCCCTGGCGCACGAAAAATGATCTTTCCCCGCATTGGTGTGGCGGCTATATTTGCGGCCATTTTTCACCCGAACCCCACTTTACCATGCAGAATAGAAGCGCGCTTTGGATCTTCACCATCCTGCTGGCGCTCGCATGTCTGTACCAGCTTTCGTTCTCTTTCTTCACGGGAAGATTGGAAAAGGTCGCTGAACGCGAAGCCGAATACAAGGCCGATTCAGTACTCAATGCCACAGGCTCCGGCGATCTCGATCGTGATTCCCTGAAGATCGTGTTCGAGAACCAGTACCTGCGTGCGCATGGTGAGGAAAAGGTGTATCCGGTGCTGGGTTACACCTACCGCGAGGCGAAGGAGAAGGAGATCAACCTGGGTCTTGATCTGCGCGGTGGCATGGCCGTTACGCTGGAAGTGAGCATTCCGGAATTGATCACCAACCTGGCCGATAACAGCCAGGATCCGGCCTTCCAGACGGCGATGAAGAACGCCATGGCCCGCCAGAGTTCGAGCAGCGCCGATTTCATCACACTGTTCGGTGAGGAATATGCGAAGATCCCCGATCGCGGGCCGCTTTCGACCATTTTCTACACCCCCGAACGCCGCGACATGTTCGAGCGTGAAGGATCTGATACCGATTACCTGGCCGCCCTTCGCCGCGAAGCCCAAACGGCGTTGAACAATACCGAGCGGATCCTGCGCACCAGGATCGACAAGTTCGGCGTGGCGCAACCAAGCATCCAGAAGCAGCAGTTCACCGGCAGGATCCAGATCGAACTGCCCGGCGTGAAGGACAAGGAACGTGTGCGCCGCGTGTTGCAGAGCACCGCCAACCTCGAGTTCTGGGAAACCTTCGACAATACGGAGATCTACCCGATGTTGCAGGCGGCGAACGATCGCCTGGCCACGTTGAACGCTGCGACCACCTCACCTGACACCACATCCACAACCCCGATCGATACCGGATCCGTTGCGATCGCGGATACTTCACTGGCCGTTGATACCACTTCTGCGGATACATCCCTCGCGGCTGCCGCGGATACCACCGATCTGGGGGATACCACGACCGCAGCTTCGGAAACGGATGCGGATACGACCCAGATGGATGCGGAGGAATTCGCCAGGGCCAACCCGTTGTTCGCCGTACTCAACCCTTCCGTGTTCCAGACCACCGCCGGATCGGTGAACCTGGCCACCGGGCCTGTAGTGGGTACTGCGCGGGTGGCAGACACCGCACAGGTGAACAGCATGCTGCGCTCGGAAGCGATGCGCGCATCGCTCGGCCAGGACGTGAAACTGGCATGGGCCGCCAAGCCCGAGATCCGTGAGATCGACGGCCAGAACGTTCAACTGATCAACCTTTTCGCGCTGAAAGTTCCCCGCGGCGGCGAACCGAAGCTGGATGGCAGTTCGATCGTGAATGCCGCGCAGGACTTCAACCTGCAAGGTGAGGTGGAGGTGACCATGAACATGAACGCCGAAGGTGCGCAGACATGGAAGGTGATGACCGGCGACAACGTGGGCAAGGCGATCGCGATCGTTTTGGATGAGCTCGTGTACAGCGCGCCGGTCGTGCAGAACGAGATCGCCGGTGGCCGTTCCAGCATTTCCCTCGGCAGCGATAACCTGAACAAACAGATCCAGGAAGCCGATGACCTTGCGAACATCCTGAAGGCCGGCGCGCTCCCGGCCCCTGCACGGATCATCGATGAAACCGTGGTCGGCCCTTCCCTGGGTGAAGAGAACATCAAAAGCGGTCTCGCTTCGTTCGCGGTGGCGCTGGTATGCGTGCTGCTCGTGATGATCCTGTACTACGCCCGCGCTGGCTGGATCGCCGACATCGCCCTGCTGGCGAACGTATTCTTCCTTCTTGGCACCATGGCTTCCATGCAGGCCACACTTACACTTCCTGGTATCGCAGGTATCGTGCTCACGATCGGTATGGCGGTGGATGCCAACGTACTGATAAATGAACGGGTGCGCGATGAACTGAAGTCTGGCCGTATGTTGAAGAGCGGCATTGATGTGGCGTACAGCGGCGCAGGCGCACTTTCGGCGATCATCGATTCCAACGTGACCACCTTCATAACCGCCGTGATCCTGTATTTCTTCGGTTCGGGTCCGATCCAGGGCTTCGCCACCACATTGGGCCTGGGTATCCTTACGTCCTTGTTCACGGCCATTTTCATCACGCGTATGATCATGACGCAGCGTTTGGAAAAAGGCCGCACGATCGAATTCTCCCGTCCCTGGAACAGGAACCTCTTCGATGGCGTCAACATAAATTTCATGGGCCGCCGCAAGATGTTCTACCTGATCTCGGCCATTGTGATCGGCATCGGGGTCGGTTCCATGGTGGTCCGTGGTTTCAACTGGGGTGTCGATTTCACCGGTGGCCGTTCTTACGTGGTCGAATTCAAGGAAACACCGGACCTTGAACAGGTACGTGGATCGCTGGCGCCGATCATGAAAGGTGAGGAAGGCCAGGACTACTCCCTGTTAGTGAAGACATATGGTGGTGAGAAGCGGTTGAAGATCACCACGAACTACCTGATCGAGCAGCCGGGTGTACATGTTGATTCCATCGCCGAGGCCGCGATAGCCAATAGCCTCGCCACGGTAGGGCAGTTCGATTTTGTCGGTGATACCCGGAAGGTGGATCCCACGATCAGTGATGATATCAAGCTCTCCGCCCTGACCTCGGTGAGCATCGCCCTGGTATTCATGTTCATCTATATCGGGATCCGGTTCCGCAACTGGCAGTTCGGCATGGGTGCCGTGGTCGCGCTGGCGCATGACGTGTTGTTCGTTCTTGGCCTGTACTCGCTCCTGTGGGGCGTGGTGGGCTTCTCACTGGAGATCGATGAAGCCTTCATCGCGGTGATCCTCACCGTGGTGGGTTACTCCATCAACGATACCGTGGTGGTATTCGACCGTATCCGTGAATACGTGCGTGACCACAAGCGTGAATCGCACGAAGTGGTCTTCAACAAGGCGATCAACAGTACGCTCAGCCGTACATTGAATACCGGTGTGTGCACCCTGCTCGTGTTGGTGATCATCTTCCTGTTCGGCGGAGTTTCCATCAAGGGCTTCGTCTTCGGACTGTTCTTCGGTACTCTGGTGGGAACGTATTCCTCCATCTTCGTTGCTTCCACAGTAGCCCTGGACCTTTTGAAGAAGAAGGACCCGATCGATACCCGCCAGCCGGTTACGCGTGGCGCCGCCGTAGGTGCAACACGTTGATCCATTCATTCCAGATCAGGAAGGTCCCGCCACGAGCGGGACTTCCTACTTTTATACCCCATGCGTTTCGCACTTCTCTTCGATATCAGTGGCGGTGAACTGATGGTGATCCTGCTGTTCGTGCTGCTCTTCTTCGGCTCGAAGGGCATTCCCGATATGGCGCGCACGCTGGGCCGCACCATGCGCCAGATGCGCGATGCGAGCAACGAGGTGCAGCGTGAGATCCATCGCAACACACATGATGTAAGGCGTGCGGTGGAACAACAGCGGCAGGCATTTCAGCAGGAGAACAACCCGCCGGCTGATCCGGGATCGGCCATCGAGCAACCGCGCACCGATCGGTAGATGGCTGTGCTCTACACATTGCTCGGCCTTGTGGCGCTGGTGATCGGCGCGGAGATCATGATCCGTGGTGCCGTGGCCCTGGCCCTGCGTTTCCATATCTCACCACTTGTGATCGGCCTTACCATCGTGGCCATGGGAACATCGATGCCGGAGCTGCTCGTAAGCCTGCTTGCCGCCTTGAAAGGCAGCCCGGAATTGGCGGTCGGGAATGTGGTGGGATCGAACGTCATCAACATCAGCTTCATCCTGGGGGCCAGCATCCTCATTTTCCCGATCGAGGTGGACCGCGAGGCACGAAGGATCCATTGGCCGGTGATGATGATCGTTTCGTTGGTCTTCGTCCTTTATTGTTGGAACGGTCTCATGAGCCGCTTCGAAGGAATAGTGTTCGTACTGCTCCTGGTCCTCTACGTGGTCGCCATGATCCGCACATCGCGCCGCAAGCAACTGATGCCCGGTGCGTTGCCGACCGTGACGCATGCGCCGCTCTGGCGCTCCACGCTTCAACTGATCGTTGGCATCGCTGCTCTCGCCTTCGGAGCCGATCGTTTTGTTGAAGGAGCTGTTCAACTTGCGAACATCCTCGGGGTTTCCGATCAACTGGTCGGCGTTACGATCGTGGCGGTGGGCACTTCCCTGCCGGAGTTGATCACCTCGTTGATGGCCGCTTTCCGGAAACAGCCCGATATCTCTCTGGGCAATCTGGTGGGCAGTAACATCTTCAATCTGCTCGGCATCCTTGGCATAACGGCCGCCATAAGCCCGATCCCGGTGGATCTGCGATCCTTCAGCCTGGATGTGAGCGCCATGATCTTGGTCGCCTTGATACTCTTTCCATTGATGTTCTGGGGGAAGAAGCTCGGGCGTCCGCATGGTGCCATCCTATTTCTCGCCTACATCGTTTACGTTTATTTTGTGATAGACAGGGGTTGAAAGTAGAATATTACCATCACCCCCCCATTTTTGAACAGGGGTTGAAAGAATTTTGAGGGAATATTCTGAAGTGTACCCCCTCTCCTGATACCTTTGGGGTCAGAATATCACCCCATTTTCATGTCCACCCCCCAAATGCGGCTAAAAGCACTCGTCGATGTGCTCGATCGCGAACCACGCTTTTCCGATCCACCGGCGCAAAAGATCTCCGAGTACTTTGG
>JAEYYE010000310.1 GCA_023430945.1 Bacteroidota bacterium | reverse complement strand
GCGCAGCATACACCGATCACCAGCCAGTACCTTTTCAATGGCCTGTTGATCAATCCCGCCTACGCCGGCAGCAGCGATGCACTTACCGTCAACCTCACGCACCGCCAGCAATGGGTCGGTTTCGCCGGCGCACCGGTCACGCAGGTGCTCAGTGTGCATTCACCGGTGAAGGGAAAGAAGATCGGTCTGGGATTGATGGTGTTCAACGATCGGATCGGCGTAAGCCGCGAGACCGGCGTCACCACCAATTATGCCTATCGCCTGCGGTTGCCGAAAGGCAAGCTCGCCTTCGGTCTTGGGCTGGGTTTCCTCGCGGGCCGATCGAACTGGCAGGACGTTGCGCTGCAGCAACAGAGCGATGTTTCCTTTCAACCGGTGGAACGCGCAGCGATCAAACCCAATTTCAGCAGCGGCGCCTACTATCATTCGAAAAGATCATTCGTCGGGATCTCCTTCCCGTTCATGTTGCGGCAGCGTGATGTGATCACCGATCCATCCTCACGCAGGTCCATGAACATGCAGCCGATGCTCTTCGCCGGGCATCTCATCGAACTTTCGGAACGGGTGAAGATGAAACCCACCACCCTGCTGCGGTACACGGCCTCCGGCGGCATCCAGGGCGATTTGAGCGCCAACTTCATCTTCCATGAAAAGCTCTGGCTGGGCGGATCGTACCGATCGAACGAAGCGGTGGTCGCCATGCTGGAGGTCCTGCCGAAACCGCAATGGCGTATCGGATATTCCTACGATATGGGGATCAATAGGATCGAACGGTATCATTCCGGATCGCATGAGATGATGCTGCAATATGAGTTCGGCTACCGTATTAAACTGCGTGACCCACGCTACTTCTGATGCTTCGCGCACCACAGTTTATCGTTCTTGGCCTTCTGCCTTTCGCCATGAAGGCACAGTTGATCCTCGAGATCACACCGCTCGATCTGGGAACGCATTGTGAGGATTACGCACCCGTACCGTTCAACGGCGGACTGCTCTTCACTTCGATCCGCGAGAACAGCGCAGCGATCACGTATCGCAATGCCGATACCGGCAAACCGCTTTCCGATCTGTACTGGGTGTCCATCCAAAACGATCAGAATGGATCACCGGTCCTGTTCAGCGCGGAGCTTGCTACCCCGGTGAATGAAGGCCCGGCCGATCTCACGCGTGATGGAAAGGAGATCTGCTTCACCCGGAACCTTGCCCTGCCGAAGAACCTCACGCGGATCCGTAGCTCGGAGCTCGGCCTGTTCTTCTCCAGGCGCGATGCGGAAATATGGGACGGGCCGGTGCCATTCGAGCACAACTCCACGGAATATGCAGTGATGCATCCCACCTTCAGCGCCGATGGCAATTCACTTTTCTTCAGCAGTGACATGCCCGGCGGCCACGGTGGTTTCGATATGTACCGATCGGATCGCACTGCCACCGGGTGGAGCAGTCCAGTGGATCTTGGCGGCAGCGTGAACTCCGCGGCCAACGAAGTTTTCCCGCGAATGCAGATCGATGGCACCCTGTACTTCGCATCGGACAGATCGGGTGGAATGGGAAAGCTTGACATCTATTCGACCGCACAGGAAAGCGGCTCGTGGACAACGCCGGTCGCGTTACCTGAACCGATCAATTCTCCTTTCAACGACATCGGTTACACGCAGCTGGATGACTCATTCCATGCGGTGATGAGCTCCGATCGGTCCGGCACGGACAGGATCTACCGCGTTCAACGTACGGTGGAGAAATTCCGCGATTGCACCGAACAACGCAGGGACAATTTCTGCTACTCGTTCAAGGGTCGGAAACATGCCGCCACGCTGAGCCTGCCGTTGGAGCAGGTGTGGGAAATGGGCGACGGCACGCGCATCAACGGGCATCATGCCAACCATTGCTACGCTTCCGCAGGAACGTACACGGTGCGATCACTGTTGATCGATGAGAAGACGGGGGCGATCTTCCACGAGATCAGTTCCGATCGATTGCTGGTGGAACGGATCGAACAGGCCTTCATCGCCGCGCCCGATACCGTGCGCACCGGAAGGCAGCTGGCGCTGGACCCGGGGCTGAGCCACCTTCCCGGAATGGAAGTGGCGGAATACCATTGGGACCTTGGTGACGAAACCGTGCGCCGCACTCCGCGTGTTCTGCATCAATTCAAGGAAGCGGGAGAATACATCGTGAAGCTCGATGTGCTCTCCAGACCCGATGCGAACGGAACGATCACCAGCCGCTGCAATACCAAAAGGATCGTGGTGATGGACCGTTACCGCGAGCACGAGGATATCACGGTGGTGGCCGTGTACCAGGATGCACATGGAATTTCGCATTCATTCGAATTCCAGGAGCTGCCATTCGATGAACATTCCTTCACGGCCGGCGAGAACGACGATGTGGTCTTCAGCGTGCAGCTCTTCGCGTCGAAACAACGCGTGGACCTCGATGATCCACGGTTCATCGAGGTGCGCAAACACTTCCGCATCATTGAACGGTACGATCCGATCAGCGGCAACTACACCTATTCCGTGGGTGAAACGAAGGACATGGAGGAACTGTATGCCATCTTCCAGAAAGTGCGCGAGCTGCAATTCCTGGAGTCGGAGGTGTTCGCCATTGAAGAGGAGAAGTTGATGGACATGAGCCGCCTCGATCTTGCTTCACTCGAGGAAATGCGCAACGCGAAACTTCGCACCAGCGCCATCCATTTCGACCTGAACAGTGCGGTGATCGGCGAAGGATCGTATGAAGTGCTTTCCGAAGTCCTGCACTTGATGAAGCAACATCCGCAACTGCACGTGGTGATCGAGGCGCACACCGATGACATCGGATCGGCGCGATCGAACCTCGAACTTTCGCAAAAGCGTGCGGCCAGCGTGGTGGATCACCTGCAAGGCAACGGCATCAACACCGGTCGCATGGTGGCCGTGGGACATGGAGAGAACCAACCCATCGCCTCGAACAGGACGGAAGCCGGCCGCAGCAGGAACCGCCGTGTGGATTTCAGACTGGTGGTGAAGGACGATCCCTCACTTGTGCATATCAGGAAGTAGATCATCCCCCGGTCGTACGATCGGGATCTCCGTTGAAGCTTCGGCATAACGGATCGGCCTGTGGCCAGGACCGTTCGCTGCTCACGCATGTTTGAGCGCTTCACGAACGCTCAGCGGTGAAAGCTCCACGGTCCGCAGGAGACCGATCACGGCATGCTTGTCCACATACGCATATTGCCGCAGCGCCCAACCGATCGCTTTGCGAATGAAGAAGTCCTTGTGATCGGCAAGCTTCCGCACATTATCGAACAACAGCTTCCGATCGGTCCCCTCCTTGTAGCGCAACTGGAAGATCAATGCCGTGCGTTGCAGCCAGAGCTGGCCGCTTTCCATGTAGTGCCGGTTCGTCGCCACCATCGAACCCCTGTTATGTAAAAGGATCTTTCCCACGCCATGCACGGCCAGGTGATCCACCGTGTCCCACCAGCTTTTCCGCAGGATCAATTCCTCCGCGAGCAGCAATTCCTGCGGCCCATGCGTCTTTGCTGCATGGGTGAACAATTCCATCGCGGTGTACTGGAACTCACGTTGCGGCTGATCCCACGCCGACCGGCAGATCGCCGCCATCAGATCATGGGCCGGCCTTCCATGTTCCTCAAGGAAAACACGGATCAATTGCCTCCGGTGCGGTGTCTTGATCCCATAAAAATCGAAATTTCCTTTCATGTAGGCGCGTTGCCCGATCGCGATCCGTTCATCGGCCTCACTTTCGAAAAGCCTTTGCAACGGCTTCAGGTAGGGATGTATCGTTGGCTCCATGCAGCGCGAAGATCGACACGGGACCATGCGCGTACCTTGCTACTTTAGCGTCATGCGGTCTGCATATGCCCCCGGCCCGATCGTCGTGCTCTTCACTCTGATGAGCATGATGGTGCAGGCACAGCGATCGTTACGTTTCGTCGAGAACAAGGGCCAGTGGCCGAACCAGGTGACGCACCGTGCGGAAATGCCGGGAGCACTGATCTGGTGCGAACGCGGGTCGTTGGTGATCGACCTCTACGATGATGCGCAGATCCATTCGCTGCATTCGAACACGAGCATCGATCCAATTTCGATCGGTCCATTGAAGCACCACGCGGTACGCTTGGATTTCCTGAACAAGCAGGCGGAAGTGGACGTGGATGCCGGACAGGAACTTCCCGGCCGGTACAATTTCTTCATCGGTAATGATCCAACCAGATGGGCCGGCGATCTGAGATCCCATGGATCCATCGTCATGCGCGGGGTCGCGCCGGGTTGCGATGCCGTTTTCCGGGAAGGTGCCGCCGGCCTGAAATATGATCTCGTGCTGGCCCCGCACGCCGATCCGCAGTTGATACGATTCACTTACGAGGGAGCACGATCGATCACCATGCGCGACGATGCGTTGATCGTGGAGACCACACTTGGCCGGCTCACCGAACGGATCCCGCTGGCCTATCAGGATATCGATGGTGAACGGAAGATCATTCCTTGCAGCTATTCGCTGAATGGTGATATCATCGGAATAGTACCCAGTGAATACGATCGGGATCATCCGTTGACGATCGATCCAACCCTTGAATTCGCCACGTATTCAGGATCGGTGAGCAATAACTTCGGTTACACGGCCACGTTCGACAATGCCGGATTCCTCTACGCTGGCAGCACCGCTTTTGGCAACTCCTATCCCATTACCATGGGTGCCTACCAGACAACGTGGGCCGGTGGAGAGACCGATATCGCGATCACGAAATACGACACTACGGGAACGTTCCTGATCTGGAGCACTTATCTCGGCGGAAGCAATTCCGAGATGCCACACAGTCTGATCGTTGACCAGAACGATCAGCTGGTCGTGCTCGGAACAACTGGATCGAACGATTTTCCGACCACAGCATCAGCATTCGATCAAACCTTTGGTGGTGGAACGGATTTCGATCCCGCCGGACTTGGGCTTACCTATCCGCAGGGATCGGATATGATAGTTGCACGTTTGAATTCCGCTGGTTCCGCATTGATCGGATCGACCTACCTCGGTGGATCATTGAACGATGGATTGAACTCGGCTATTGGATTGAAGTTCAACTATGCCGATGAAGTGCGCGGCGAAGTTCTTCTCGACTCGAGTGCAGTATGGATCGTGAGCACCACTCAAAGCACCAACATGCCTGTTTCCAGCGATGCCGTACAGCCTGCGTTCGCCGGCGGAACGCACGACGGTTATGTTGCCCGTTTCGATCCTGCGCTCACCCAATTGGAATACGCGAGCTATATCGGTGGAAGCCTTGCCGATGCGGCATACAACGGTGTGCTTGATCAACAAGGCCGGCTTTTCGTTACCGGAGGAACGAACAGTACCGATCTCCCGATGTCCGCCGGAGCTGTCGATCAGTCCTTCAATGGTGGCCAGGCCGATGCGTTCGTCGCGCGTTTTTCCGCGGATGGTTCTTCGATCGAACGGTTGAGCTACTGGGGAAGCAACGCCTACGATCAGGCCTATTTCGTTGAATTGGATGGATCGGGTGCGATCTACCTTTTCGGCCAGACATCGGCTCCATCCGGTGAAATGATCTTCAATGCCCCTTATTTCATCAACACTGGCGGCCAGTTCATCACGAAATTCGATCCGGAACTTACAACCGTGCTGCTCAGTTCGCGGATCGGGATCGGCGATGGCAACCCCGATATTTCGCCGACCGCATTCCTGGTGGACGTATGCAATAAGATCTACACCAGCGGTTGGGGCAGCAGTACGCCCGGACTTGGCGGAAGCCTTACCACCACCGGGCTTCCGATCACCGCTGACGCACATCAATCCACCACTACTGGACATGATCTCTACCTCGCGGTGTTCGAGATCAACATGAGCGAACTCACCTATGCGACATACTATGGCGGACCGATAAGTGCTGAGCATGTTGATGGAGGAACAAGCCGCTTCGATCGGCGTGGCCGCGTTTACCAAAGCGTTTGCGCCGGTTGCCAGAACAACGATGATTTTCCAACCACGCCCGGTGCCTGGTCCAGCACCAACAACAGCACCGGATGCAACAATGGCGTCCTGAAATTCGACTTCGATGCACCGCTTGTGATCGCAGCATTCCTTGCGCCGGATACCGGTTGTGCGGAAAGTTCGATCCAGTTCAGCAATGTGAGCAGCGCTGGGACTTATCTCTGGGACCTGGGTGACGAGACCACTTCCACCGAAACGTCCCCGAACCATACGTATCCCGCACCGGGCACCTATGTGGTAACGCTCACCGTTTCCGATCCGAACAGTTGCAACGGTAGCGACAGCATCAGCCGCACGATCGTGATCGGGGATCCCATTCCGCAATTGAACGTGATGAACGATACGCTGATCTGCGGCCCGATCGGATCGTTCGAACTCCTCGCCAACAGTTCTGGTACTGCGGATCGGTTCATCTGGAGCAGTTCCCCGGATCTCTCGAACATGTTGAACGAGGACCTGGCCGATAGCACGGCGATCATCGACCCAGCGATCGGAGGCGTTTTTTTCGTACAGGCATGGAACAGCCCGGCCTGTCGCGTTACCGACAGCGTTGAGGTGATCGTGCAACTCGCTGCGCCGGCGCTGATCGGTGATTCCTTGAACTGCAGCGGCGACACGGCTTCCATCACACTACAGGGTGTCGAGCCTGGAGCCTCGATCACATGGCGGCCACAGGATGAAGTGATCACGGGGCAAGGAACTACGACGATCACTGTCGCACCGGAAGATGACCTGGTGATCGGGGTGGATGTATCAACCTCCGAGGGTTGTTCGTGGTCCGGATCGCTTCCAGTGTTCGTCTCTTCGATCCTGGGCGCTTCGGTAACCGCCACCGCCGATCCCACTTTGGTGACACCTGGGACAACGGTCCAGTTGAACGCCACACCAGCTTCAGGTCTTCAGTATTCCTGGAACCCTCCGGGATCGGTGAGCGATCCCGAGATCGCAGCGCCCACAGCGATCGTGGACCAGACCACGACGTTCACCGTTGCCGTTTCCGATGGGATCTGTACGAAGGATGCCTCAGTAACAGTGACAGTTCACGAATTGATCTGCGATGAGCCGGACATCTTCGTACCGAACACCTTCACACCGAACGGTGATGGCCGGAACGATATCCTCTTCGTACGCGGCAGGCACATCACCGAAATGGACTGGCA
>JAEYYE010000238.1 GCA_023430945.1 Bacteroidota bacterium | reverse complement strand
GCCTGAACCAGGGCCTGGGAAGTGCGGTGGGCGACAAGAAGATCGTTGAGAGCGCAGTTGCGGAAATGACGATCATCGCCGGTCAGAAGGCGGTCCCCACACTTTCCAAGAAGGACATCAGCAATTTCAAATTGCGCAAAGGCATGCCGATCGGTGCGCGGGTAACCCTGCGCGGTGAGCGGATGTTCGAATTCCTTGATCGGTTGATCAGCGTTTCGTTGCCGCGTACCAGGGATTTCAGGGGCGTGAAGGCCAATGGATTCGATGGGAAGGGGAACTTCACCATGGGTGTGAAGGAACAGATCATCTTTCCGGAGATCGATATCGATAAGGTGAGCCGCCTGCAGGGTATGGACATCACTTTCGTAACAACAGCCAAGACCGATGAGGAGGCCAAAGCGCTGCTGCGCGAATTGGGATTCCCTTTCTCGGACAAGAACAAAGAACAGTAGAAGATGGCGAAGGAATCCATGAAAGCCCGCGAGCGGAAGCGCGCGAAGATGGTGGAAAAGTACGCTGCCAAACGGGCCGCCCTGAAGGCTGCCGGTGATTGGGACGCATTGCAGAAGCTTCCCGTGAACGGAAGCCCCGTACGCAAACACAACCGTTGCCAGCTTACCGGACGTCCGCGTGGCTACATGCGTTTGTTCGGCATATCGCGGAACATGTTCCGGCAAATGGCACTGGAGGGTAAGATCCCAGGTGTGACCAAGAGCAGTTGGTAACCAGGAAAGAGAACACAAATGACGACCGATCCAATAGCCGATTACCTTACTCGCTTGCGCAACGCGATCCAAGCGCGCAAGAAGGTCGTAGAGGTGCCCGCGAGCAACCTGAAGAAGGACATTACGCGGATACTCTTCGATAAAGGATACATTCTTTCCTACAAAATGGAAGAGGATGGAAAGCAGGGTATGATCAAGATCGCCCTGAAATACAATGACCAGACCCGGCAGAATGCCATCAAGGAGCTTACTAGGGTAAGTTCTCCCGGCCTGAGAAAGTATGCCCATGCCCAGGATCTCCCACGGGTGTTGAATGGTCTTGGAGTGGCCATCATATCCACCAGTAAAGGGGTTGTAACGGATAAGGAGGCAAGGGCCTTGAACGTTGGTGGCGAGGTGTTGTGCTACGTGAGTTAAGACGATAAGAAGATGTCACGCATAGGAAAAGCACCGATCACTGTACCTAAAGGAGTACAGATCACGATCAGCGACAAGAACATCGTAACTGTAAAGGGGCCAAAGGGAACACTTGAACAGGCGGTGGATCCGAACATCAGCATGAAACAGGATGATGGGATCCTTACTGTGGAACGTCCAAGTGATGCCAAGCCACATCGTGCCAAGCATGGTTTGTACCGCGCATTGATCGCAAACATGGTACAGGGGGTAAGCGAGGGTTTCGTGGTCCAGCAGGAATTGGTCGGTGTGGGTTATCGTGCGGTTGCCAAAGGTCAACAGCTTACGCTCTCGCTCGGCTTCTCTCATACCGTTACCATTGAGCTCCCTCCGCAGATCAAGGTATCGGCGGCCCAGGAAAAAGGTAAGAATCCGATCGTGCGCCTGGAATCTCCGGATAAGCAGTTGATCGGACAAGTGGCGGCCAAACTCCGCTCGTTGCGCAAACCGGAGCCTTACAAGGGCAAAGGTGTACGCTTCGTAGGTGAGGTGGTGCGTCGTAAGGCAGGTAAAGCAGCAGGTAAATAAGAACAGCCATGGCATTCGATAGGATCGCACGCCGACTCAAGATCAAACAGCGGGTACGCAAGAAGGTTCACGGAACCCAGGAACGCCCTCGTCTTTCGGTGTATCGCAGCAATACAGGCATGTACGTTCAACTGGTTGATGATGAAACCGGTCGTACGCTGGTGAGCGCTTCCTCCCTTAAGGAGAAGGCGGCCAACGGAATTCCGAAGATCGAACAAGCCAAAAAGGTGGGCCAGGCTATCGCCGAGAAGGCGAAGGCAGCCGGCATCGAAAAGGTCGTTTTCGATCGGAATGGTTACCTGTACCACGGACGAGTTAAAGCACTTGCAGATGCTGCACGTGAAGCCGGTCTCAACTTTTGATCACAATAGCTGATGTCTGAAACGAACAATAAGAAGGTGAAGAGCAGCGATCTCGAGCTGAAGGATAAGCTGGTAGCTCTCAACCGCGTAACGAAGGTGACCAAAGGTGGCCGTACCTTCACTTTCGCAGCCATTGTGGTGGTAGGCAACGAGAACGGTGTCGTAGGGCATGGTCTCGGCAAGGCCAAGGAGGTGCAGGAGGCGATCGCCAAGGGTATCGACGATGCGAAGAAGAACCTGGTGAAGGTTCCGGTACTGAAAGGAACGATCCCGCATCCGCAGGAAGGTAAGTTCGCTGGCGCCCAGGTATTCCTCAAGCCAGCGGCACATGGTACCGGTGTGATCGCCGGTGGTGCGATGCGTGCGGTGCTCGAGTCCGTGGGTATCACCGATGTACTCGCCAAGAGCAAGGGTAGCAGCAATCCCCACAACGTGGTGAAGGCGACCATTGAAGCACTCGTAAGCTTGCGCGATGCGAACGCCGTGGCCAGGCAGCGCGGAGTGAAACTGGATAAGGTTTTCAACGGATAAGTAGAATAAGGTTCCGATATTCGCGGAACGAAGACCATGAGCAAGCTGATCATAACACAAACTCGCAGCCAGATCAAGTGTCCCAAGCGTCAGAAGGACACCTTGAAGGCCTTGGGACTCGGCCGCATCGGCAAACGGGCTGAAGTGGAGGGTACGCCGCAGATCCGCGGCATGGTTGAAAAGGTTCACCACTTGGTGACCGTACAGGACGCTTGATATTTAGAAGAACAAGACGATGGATCTGAGCAGACTCAAACCGGCTGAAGGAGCCACCAAAAAAGAGAAACGGATCGGCCGCGGCGAAGGCAGTGGTCGCGGTGGCACCTCCACGCGCGGTCATAAAGGCGCGCAATCGCGTGCCGGTTACAGCCGTAAGCGTGGTTTCGAAGGCGGGCAGATGCCCCTTGTTCGCCGCGTTCCCAAGTTCGGCTTCACCAACCCCACACGGGTCGAATTCAAGGGGATCAACCTCGATACCCTTCAAAGTTTGGCCGATGCACAAAGCCTAAGGTCGATCAACCCTGATGTGCTCTACACCAATGGCTTGATCTCCAAGAACGACAAGCTGAAGGTATTGGGCCGTGGAGATCTGAAGGCGGCGATCGATATCGAGGCGCACGCCTTCAGTGCCAGCGCCCGCTCTGCGATCGAGAAGGCGGGTGGAAAAGCCGTCACTATCGCTCGCAAGGAAGATAAGGCAGCTCAGTAGGAACCGAAGTAGATCAAAGGAATGAAGAACCTGATCGATACGATCAAGAACATCTGGCGGATCGAGGAACTGCGCAACCGCATCTTGATCACGTTGGGTCTGCTGCTGGTGTACCGCATCGGGAGCTTCATCGTACTGCCTGGCGTGGATAGTGCGCGCCTCTCTTCCGACCCCACCGGTGGTGGAGGTATCGTGGAGATCCTTGCGATCTTCACCGGTGGCGCGTTCACTCGTGCTTCCATCTTCGCACTGGGGATCATGCCCTACATCTCGGCTTCGATCATCATGCAGCTCATGGGCATCGCTGTACCTACCGTACAGAAGATGCAGCGGGAGGAAAGTGGCCGTCGCAAGATCAATCAATGGACCAGGTACCTTACGATCCTGATCTGTGTGTTCCAAGCGCCAAGCTATATCCTGGCCACTATCGAACCTGAAGCGCGACCCGACAGTCAATTCTGGCTCGCTACGAGCATTGTGATCCTCACGGCTTCCACCTTGTTCGTTATGTGGCTCGGTGAGCGCATTACCGAGCGTGGCCTCGGGAACGGTATCTCGCTGATCATCATGATCGGTATCCTGGCCCAGTTCCCACAATCATTCGCGCAGGAGGTCGTGGGCCGCATGGGGCCCGGAGGTGGCGGTCTGGTGCTGCTGCTGGTGGAAGTCGTGCTTTGGGTGTTGATCATTGCCGGATGCATATTGCTGGTACAGGGGACGCGCCGAATACCGGTTCAGTTCGCCAAGCGCGTTCAGGGGAACAAGCAGTACGGTGGCGTACGTAACTACATTCCCTTGAAAGTGAACGCCGCTGGTGTGATGCCGATCATTTTCGCACAAGCCATCGTGTTGGTACCGATGTATCTGGCGCAGGCTCCATGGTGGGGAGATGCTCCTCCGGACTTTCTGGTGAGCATGGCGAACAGTCAGGGCTTTTTCTACAACTTCACGCTTTTCCTGATGGTGGTCCTCTTCACGTACTTCTATACGGCCATCACAGTGAATCCGAACCAGCTTGCCGATGACATGAAACGGAACGGCGGATTCATTCCAGGTGTGAAGCCTGGTAAACAGACTGCCGGGCATATCGATGAACTGCTTTCGCGGATCACACTTCCTGGAGCGATCTTCCTCGGTCTTGTAGCCATCATGCCTGCCTTCGCAGTGATGTTCGGCATCAAGCAGGGCTTCGCACAGTTCTTTGGAGGAACCTCATTGTTGATCATGGTGGGTGTATTATTGGATACACTGCAGCAGATCGAGAGCCACCTGCTCATGCGGCATTACGATGGTTTGATGAAATCCGGCCGGATCAAGGGAAGGTCTGGCGGAGCTGCCTACGGCATGGCCGGCTAAGGCGTATGGGCAGGAAGGTGAACGTATTGAGCGATGAGGAAGTCGCATTGTTGAAGGAAAGTTCTTTACTTGTTGGAAGGACCTTGGCAGAAGTTGCCAGAATGATCGAGCCCGGCGTTACTACCGCCGATCTCGATCGCATGGCCGAAGAGTTCATAAGGGACAATGGCGCCATTCCGGGATTCAAGGGATTGTACGGATGCCCTTCGACCCTGCTGATCAGTGTGAACGAACAGGTGGTACACGGTCTTCCTGGAGCGAGGGCTCTCAAGGATGGTGATATCGCCAGCGTGGATTGTGGCGTGCTGATGAACGGCCTTTATGGTGATAGTGCCTACACGTTCATGGTGGGTGATGTCCCGGATGAAGTGAAACGGTTGCTCCAGGTGACGCAGGAGTGTCTTGATCGGGCGATCGAGCAGGCGGTGGAAGGCAACAGGATCGGCGATATTGGTGCAGCAGTTCAGGAACATGCGGAAGGCAACGGTTACGGAGTTGTACGCGAACTGGTGGGCCACGGAGTGGGAAGGAAGCTTCATGAACCTCCCGAAGTGCCCAATTATGGTCGCCGCGGGCACGGCGTGAAGCTTCGATCCGGAATGGTGCTTGCGATCGAACCCATGATCAATATGGGTAAGAAGGAGGTACGGCAAATGGATGATGGCTGGACCGTCGTAACACGGGATAGCAAACCCAGCGCTCACTTTGAGCACAATGTTGTCGTACGGCCGGGCAAGGCAGAGGTCCTTTCAACGTTCAGTTACATCCACGATGTACTGAAGGCAAAAGGTGAAAATGTGCTGAGGACGACCTCTTCGCATGCAACAGAATAGGAACAAGGAATGAGCGTTTCATTCCATTGACGATAGAACGAAAAAGAACGGAAGGAAAAAGGATGAGCAAGACCGGAACGATCGAGCAGGACGGCGTGATCAAGGAAGCGCTGAGCAATGCCATGTTCCGGGTGGAGCTTGAGAACGGCCACGTGATCGTTGCCCACATTTCGGGAAAGATGCGGATGCATTACATCCGGATCCTGCCTGGTGACAAAGTGAAAGTGGAGATGAGCCCGTACGATCTCAGCAAAGGACGCATTACCTTCCGGTACAAGAGCTAAGACAACAGAAGATCATGAAGGTCAGGGCCTCACTCAAGAAGCGTTCAGCGGATTGCAAGATCGTTCGCCGTAAAGGACGCCTGTACATCATCAACAAGAAGAACCCGAAGTTCAAGCAGCGTCAGGGCTGATAATCGTTAGAGCACATGGCACGTATCGCAGGCATAGACCTCCCAAAGAACAAGCGCGGCTCCATCGGCCTCACCTACATCTACGGCATCGGCCGCAGCCAGGCTTTGGAGATCCTCGAAAAAGCAGAAGTCGATCCAGACACCAAGGTGGATGACTGGACCGATGAGGAACAGGCGCGGATCCGCCAATACATCAACGAGAACGTAAAGGTCGAAGGGGCCTTGCGAAGCGAGGTGCAGTTGAGCATCAAGCGGTTGATGGACATTGGCAGTTACCGCGGTCTTCGCCATCGTGCAGGTCTTCCTCTGCGCGGGCAGCGTACCCGCACGAATGCGCGTACCCGCAAAGGCAAGCGCAAGACCGTTGCCAACAAGAAGAAAGCGACCAAGTAAAAAGGGGTGATCCGGGGCATGCACGATGCCCTTGGGATCTACTCATGATCAACTCAAGACAATGGCAAAGCAAGAGCAGAAAGGAGGCGGCAAGAAAAAGAAGAAGAACGTTGTAGTGGAAGCCTATGGCCAAGCCCACATACAGGCGACGTTCAACAATCTCATCATTTCGCTCACCAACAACAAGGGTGAAGTGATCAGCTGGTCCTCCTCCGGGAAGCAGGGCTTCCGGGGAAGCAAGAAGAACACTCCTTACGCAGGGCAGGTGAGCGCCGAAGAGGCAGCACGTGAAGCCCATGAATTGGGATTGCGCAAGGTGAAGGTGTTCGTGAAAGGTCCTGGATCGGGCCGTGAAAGCGCGATCCGCGCACTGCATAACAGCGGTGTGGAAGTGACCGAGATCATGGATATAACCCCAATGCCGCATAACGGCTGCCGTCCACCCAAAAAGCGCCGCGTTTGATCAACCGTAGGAGCGTATGGACGTACGCTCTGTTGTTGGTGCGTTGATCGCACCCAAAAAGAAAAAGAATGGCACGTTACACAGGACCCAAGACCCGGATCGCCCGGAAGTTCAAGGAAGCGATCTACGGCCCGGACAAGTGGATGGAGCGCAAGCCCCACAGCCCCGGACAACATGGACCCAATGCCCGCCGGCGCAAGAAGGAAAGCGAATACGCGATCCAGCTTCGGGAAAAGCAGAAGGCAAAATACACCTACGGCATCCTCGAACGCCAGTTCGAGAAGATGTACGAGCTTGCTTCGAGCAAGCGCGGGATCACCGGTGAGGTGCTGCTGCAGCTTTGCGAAGCACGGTTGGATAATACCGTATTCCGGTTGGGTATCGCGCCAACGCGCCGTGCCGCCCGCCAGCTCGTGAGCCACGGCCACATCACAGTTGATGGCCAGCCGGTGAACATCCCCAGCTACAACATCCGCCCTGGACAGACGATCGCGGTCCGTGAGAAGAGCCGCTCGTTGGAAGCGATAACGAACAGTGTTTCCGTGAACAGTGCGCGATACGACTGGTTGGAATGGAACCCGACCACCCTGGCTGGAAAGTTCATCAACATGCCCGAGCGTGCGCAGATCCCGGAGAACATCCGTGAGCAGCTGATCGTGGAATTGTATTCGAAGTAACAAAAACCAGCAGGAGACCAATGCCCATCCTAGACTTCCAGAGGCCTGACAAGGTCACCATGATAGAATCCGACGATAAGCGCGGTTCCTTCGAGTTCCGTCCGCTTGAGCCGGGTTACGGTATCACGATCGGGAATTCGCTGCGCCGGATCCTTCTGTCGTCACTCGAAGGACATGCCATCACATCCGTTCGGATCGAAGGTGTGGACCATGAGTTCAGCACCATCAAGGGCGTGATCGAGGATATGACCGAGATCGTGCTCAACCTCAAGCAGGTCCGTTTCCGCCGCCAGTTGGATGATGTGAGCACCGAAAAGGTGTCCTTCACCATCACCGGCAAGGACAGCTTCACCGCTGGGGACATCGGCAAGCATACCACCGGTTTCCAGGTGCTCAATCCCGATCTGGTGATCGCGCACATGGACAACAGCGTGAAGTTGCATGTGGAACTTACCGTGGGCAAAGGCCGCGGCTATGTTCCCGCTGACGAGAACAAGGTGGAAGGCTCACCGATCGGAACGATCTACATCGATTCCATCTTCACGCCGATCAAGAACGTGAAGTACACCGTGGAGAACACGCGTGTGGAAGAGAAGACCGACTATGAGAAACTCACGATCGAAGTGACCACCGATGGCAGCATCACCCCGAAGAACGCACTTCAGGAAGCTGCCAAGATCCTGATCCATCACTTCATGCTGTTCAGCGATGAGCGGATCAGCCTTGATGTGGAAGAGCGTGTGGAGACCGAGGAGTTCGACGAGACCAGCCTGCACATGCGCCAGCTGCTCAAAACGAAGCTCGTGGACATGGACCTCAGCGTTCGTGCCCTGAATTGCCTGAAGGCCGCAGACATCGAAACGCTCGGTGACCTGGTATCCTTCAACAAGAACGATCTCCTGAAGTTCCGCAACTTCGGGAAGAAGAGCCTTACCGAACTCGAGGACCTCGTGGAGAACAAGGGCCTCAGCTTCGGGATGAACGTAAGCAAGTACAAGCTGGACAAGGAGTAAGGTTGAAAGTTGATGGTTGGAAGTTGGAGGTTGTTCCTCAACCCTCAACCTCGTCAACATCCAACGTGCAACATCTACAACAATGAGACACGGGAACAAGAACAACGCGCTCGGCCGCAAGAAGGCCCATCGCGACGCGCTGTTGAGCAATATGGCGATCTCCTTGATCGAGCATAAGCGCATCGAGACCACTCTGGCCAAGGCGAAGGCCCTGCGCCGTTACGTGGAGCCACTGCTCACCAAGAGCAAGGACGATACCACCCATAGCCGCCGTACGGTGTTCAGCTATCTTCAAAGCAAGGATGCCACCGCGGCGTTGTTCCGCGATGTGGCACCGAAGATCGCCCAACGTCCTGGTGGATATGTGCGCATCATCAAGCTCGGCAACCGTCTTGGCGATGCCGCTGAGATGGCCATGATCGAATTGGTGGACTTCAATACCACCTACACAAAGGAGAAAGCTGGTACCGCAGCCAAGAAGACCCGCCGCACACGTCGCGCAGGTGGGGCCAAAAAGGCCGAAGGTGCCGCCAAGACCGATCAGCCGAAAGCTGAAGGTGGGGAAGAGGCGAAAGCCGAGTGATCTTCAAAAGACCGATCGAACAGAAGCGCCGCGAGGCGCTTCTGTCGTTCATCTAGATCTTATTCACTAGGGCTGTTGGGGGCATCCAGATCGGTATATTCACCCGCCTTCAAAAAGCCACATCGTAATGGTTTCCATCGTACATCTCCGTTCGATCATCATTTCACTTCTAGTTCTCTTGCAAGGGAATGATCTCATCGGACAGAACCGTTCACTGGAACACCATGCCGCCGGTCAGCCACTGGTTGAAAATACCTACGGCATGCGCCCTACACCGGTCTGTATCGGTGAGAAGTTCTACACCTTGGAAGGCGAGGAGGATAAAAAGCACCCATTGAAGAAACGGTATGTGCTGAACGCCTATGAAAGAGGGAAAACTGCCGCGATAGTGACGCGTGAACTTCAATTCGAAGCGGGAGAAGGTGAGAAGTTCGATGTGAGGAACTTCTTTACAGCGAATGGCGGGGTTGCAGTACTCTATAGGTTGTGGAATGAAAAAACAGGGCTTGTGCGGTTATTTGCGATCGGTTACGATCCCAATACGCTTGAACCACTTACCAAGCCGGCAGCGATCGGAGAGATCCCCTTCGATCCGAAGAGTTATTACGGTACCGGTCCACTGGTACAGGTCGTATCGAGTGCCAATGGTGAAAAGCAACTGTTCTATTTTGACAGGATCAAGATGTCGGACATACAGCTTGTGATGTGCTGGGTGACCGATGCGGAATTCGTTAGCGAATGGTCTGCCATCTATAAAGTGCCGGTGCATTCATCGGGATCGAATATCGACATGCACTTCAGCGACGAAGGGGCTGTTTATCAAAATGTTTCGGCCGTACTGCTCACGGAGGAGAATACAAAGGAGAAGGCCGATGGTTCAACGAAGGTCACCGTAAAGAACAAGGAATTCCGGAACAAGCAGGCCACGTTCTTCAAACTACATGATGATGAATTCCTTTTGTGGAAATGTGAACTGGGTAATGAATTCCTTCACGACATCACCATGGATGTGGTAGGCAACAAGGTATGGTTCAGTGCAATCATCTCAGCGTCCAAAAAGGATGATCCGGCCGAGTGGCTGATCGGCACCATGGAGGTTGATTTCTCCCCCCGAACTGAGCACCGCATCAATGTGAAAGAGTATAGGAAAGAGCCGGAATATTTGCATGAACTGGTCATGGACGAGAATGGCGCTGGATACGTACTTGGAGGTAGTTTGGAACAACTCTTCATTTGCGGGTTCGATGCTTCCGGTAAGGAACTCTATCAAGTGAACATGAAATGGAGTCCCTATCTCTCCATCAATGCCTTCGCGGAGAATGGCAGGCTGTACCTTGGAGTGATCGCAAGCTCCCAAGACACTGAAAAGCCGGACGAGCTTCAGCTAAGAACTATGAATCCTGCACTTTTTCCGGTGCTTATCGCGATCGGTGACAATGGAAAGCTCAAGGTCGATCAATTGGTGAGCAAAGAAGATGGGGGTCAACAGATGTATGGTTCGATCGAACCTGATTTCGAGGGCATCAAGGATTGTGGATATTTCATCGACTTCAGTTACGATAAGAAGCGCCCCGGGATCATCTCAGTACCGATGGTGCTCTAGGTCGATCGCCGATCCGGTCTGGAGCGCTACCTTTGCGGCGCCAAAACCCACCACCACACCAATGCTTGTAAGCCAGCGCCCCAAAGCGATCCTTCTTCTTGCCGATGGGACCGTTTTTGAAGGGCGCGCGATCGGGGCCACAGGTACCACCACTGGCGAGATCTGCTTCAACACGGGAATGACCGGTTATCAGGAGATCTTCACCGATCCAAGCTACACCGGCCAGATCATGGTGATGGCCACGCCGCACATAGGTAATTATGGCGTAAAGGCTGATGAAGTGGAAAGCCGCAAGCTCACCATCGCCGGCCTCGTGGTGAAGAAATTCAGTGAAGTGTGGAGCAGGCCGGCCGGTGATGGATCCCTGGAGGATCTGTTGAAAGCGCAAGGTGTCACCGGCATCAGCGACGTTGATACCCGCCAACTCGTGCGGCATATCCGCGATCATGGCGCACAGAACGCGGTGATCAGCAGTATTGAAATGGATCTGGATCGGTTGAAGGCCATTCTTTCAGCGACGCCCAGCATGGAAGGCCTGGAGCTTTCCAGCAAAGTGTGCGGCACCGATCCGTATGAGCTCGGGCAGGAAAATTCCGGAATGCGCGTAGCGGTTATCGACTTTGGGGTGAAGCTCAATATCGAGCGCAGCCTGCTTGAGCGCGATTGCCGGGTGAAGGTGTTCCCCATGCATGTTCCGCTAGCGGAGATCCTTGCATGGAGACCGGATGGATTCCTGATCGGAAATGGTCCCGGTGACCCGGGTGCGATGCCCGCAAGTGTCGATCTGGTGAAGAGCATCATCAATACCGGCATGCCTGTATTCGGTATCTGCCTTGGCCACCAGCTGATCGCCGAGGCGATGGCGCTGGGCACAACGAAGATGCATCATGGCCACCGCGGCATCAATCACCCAGTAAAGGACCTGACCACCGGCCGCAGCGAGATCACATCACAGAACCATGGTTTCGTGGTGCCGCGCGAAGAGCTCGATCGCAACAAGCAGGTGAAGCTCACGCATGTGCACCTCAACGATGGCAGCGTGGCCGGGTTCGAGTTGAAGGATCGCCCGGTCTTCAGTGTGCAATACCACCCCGAGGCCGGTCCCGGTCCGCTCGACAGCCGCTACCTTTTCGACCGCTTCGTTGAAAATATGATGGCCCACGCCGGCGTTGAACAGGCCATTCACCAGAACGCTTGAACCTCATCATCCTATTCTGACACATGAGCTTGATCGAGAAGATCCAGGCACGCGAGATCCTTGATTCACGCGGCAATCCCACCATCGAAGTTGAAGTTTGGACCGACAGCGGGCACATGGGCCGCGCAGCGGTACCGAGTGGCGCCAGCACCGGCGCGCATGAAGCAGTGGAATTGCGCGATGGCGACAAGAAGCGCTATCTCGGCAAAGGCGTGTTGAACGCCGTGGAAAACGTGAACACCACGATCGATGAAGAGTTACGTGGTGGTCTGGTGACCGATCAGACCTTGATCGATAATGTGCTGATCTCGCTTGACGGAACACCGAACAAATCGAATTTTGGCGCGAACGCGATCCTCGGGGTGAGCCTTGCTGTGGCAAAAGCCGCCGCCGACGTGCTCGAACTTCCGCTGTACCGTTACGTGGGTGGCGTGAATGCCAACACGTTGCCGGTGCCGCTGATGAACATCTTGAATGGTGGCGCGCACGCGGACAACAAAGTGGATGTGCAGGAATTCATGATCATGCCCGTTGGCGCGGAGAACTTTGCGGAAGGCCTGCGCATAGGCACCGAGGTCTTCCACAACCTGAAGGCCGTGCTCAAGAAGCGTGGCCTGAGCACCAACGTGGGCGACGAAGGTGGCTTCGCACCCGATCTGAAGAGCAACGAGGACGCGCTGAAGCTGGTGATGGAGGCTATCGAGAAAGCGGGCTACACGCCGGGAAAGGACGTGGTGCTTGCGCTGGATTGTGCCAGCACGGAATTCTACAACAGCAAGAAGAAACGCTACACGCTTGAAAGCACCGGCAAGGATCTTTCAAGCGACGAACTGGTCGCGATGTGGGTGGATTGGGCGAAGCGTTACCCGATCGTAAGCATCGAGGATGGTATGGCCGAAGACGATTGGAAAGGGTGGAGAACGCTTACCGAAGAACTCGGCGATCGCGTGCAGCTCGTAGGCGATGATCTGTTCGTGACCAACACGAAGCGACTTTCGCAAGGCATCAAACAGGGGATCGCGAACAGCATCCTTGTGAAAGTGAATCAGATCGGAACGCTCACCGAAACGATCGAAGCCGTGGATATGGCGCACCGCGCAGGCTACACCAGCATCATGAGCCACCGCAGCGGCGAAACGGAGGATAGCACGATCGCCGATCTCGCCGTGGCGCTAAACTGCGGCATGATCAAGACCGGCAGCGCAAGCCGCAGCGATCGGATCGCGAAGTACAACCAGCTTCTCCGCATCGAAGAGGAGCTTGATGCGATAGCAAAGTATCCCGGCCGCAGCCTGCGCTACGTGAAGTAGATTTTTTGGGGCGGGTTTCCGTCAGGTCGTGGGGGAGCTTGTCCTGAGCGAAGCCGAAGGGGCTGTAAGTCCTCCCCCGGGTCAAGCCCGGGGTCCGGGCTTTTCTCCTTCGCCACTTACGCAATTCCTGTCATTGCCGAAATGATCCGGACGTTGATCGGCATTCCAGGCATTTACGCGATCGCGGGTATAAAGCCTACTTCACGATCGATAACCGGCCAGCGCGAACAGATCGGCCGTTGTGCCCGCGGAAACGCAATTCGTAAAGGCCGGTCGCTGTTCCATGGAGTGGAAAGTTCGTGATCGCGCCAGCGCAAGGTTCCCATCGTATCATACGTCCTTTTCGATCCAGCAATTCATAGGTGCCGCGCCGATCCGACAGTTCGGTTTCGATCGTGATCCTGTCCTGCGCCGGATTCGGATAGATCGTCCATTGCATTTCATTCAATGATTCCGGGATCGAAACCGCGCTCTTCCGCCAGCCCAGCGTGTATTCCCCTGCGCGCAATCCGCTGAAGTCGATCCGGCCCCATTTATCCGTCGGGTTGCCCAGCGTTTGAATGGTGAATTCCGGATGTGGGATCCAACCGGCATGCTGATCCTCGCGGTAGAGAAGCACAAGGCTGTCCTCATGGAATGAGATCGATCCGGCATTTTGCATCAACCCAAGATCGAGCGAACTGTTCACTGAAGCTCTTCCGTCATATTCGATCCGCGCATCGATCTGTGAATCCGAAGGAATGTCCGCGATCACGCGCCACCATCGATCCGGCGAGATCTCATATATGAAGTCGTCTTCCGCGATCTGATCCGCCGCCACCCAATATTGTTCAATGCGGATCGGGAGCGGTGCATCGATCGCTTCCACCGTTACACGGAAATTGGAGAGCGGATAACTGATAGAACCGTTCTGCACCAGCGTATCCTCATCGGCGGTCATCGCCAGGCCGATCAGCTCGTCTTCATTCAGAATGATCGCCTGCGGTTCAAAAGGCGGATCGATCGTGGCGATCGAATATTCGTCCCCGGCAAGGATCCGATCGGCCGATCGCCAGCGTTCGCCATTGGCGTTCACACACGTTACCGAAAGAGGAACGTTGTTGAAGAATTCGTTCGCTCCGCGAAGTTTCTGCTGTAGGTAAAGCGTGGTCTGCAGATCATCATTCACATGAAATGAATCAACTTCGAAAGCAGCCCAACCAGGTTGGAAGATGTGATCGGCGAAGAAATCGGTCATGTCCATGCCGGTGGCCGCGGTGAGATGATCGCGAAGCATGATGCTGTTCACAGGTTGGAATTCATGCTGATCGAGGAAACTGGTCAGTCCCGATCGGAAAAGACTATCACCCAGATAACCACGCAATGAATGGATCACATCGGCGCCCTTGTTGTAGGAATGTTCGCCATAGGTCCATTGCTGTGGAACATCGGCGAGCGGCCACCAACCTTCATCAAGCAGCTGCGCCTGGTGGACCATTTTACGATGGTTGTTCCGAACGATGCGCATGTACCGATCGCGGCCATAGACCGCTTCGAAGAAGAGAAAGCTCAAGTATTCAGCGAAGCCTTCGTTGAGGTACATTTCCTCAGGCCGCTCGCATGTCACGAGATTACCGAACCATTCGTGGGCAAGTTCATGCGCCATGATATCCTCCGGATCCAAACTTCCATCCACGATCGAAGCGGGGAAATGAATGCTGGTGGAATGTTCCATCGCACCGATCGGTGTCAGCACGTAGCCTACCTTCTGCCAGCGGAAGCGACCGAACCACGATTCGAATAGATCGAACGCGGCCGGAAGACCGGCGAACGAATTCACCATGTTGT
This sequence comes from Bacteroidota bacterium, assembly GCA_023430945.1. GTDB lineage: Bacteria > Bacteroidota > Bacteroidia > Flavobacteriales_F > PHOS-HE28 > PHOS-HE28. Next base: position 1,118 of record JAEYYE010000238.1, on the reverse strand, counting down.
TGATGTCCGGCTGGCGGGCGGATAGTACGATCGGAACTTGATCGCCATTGATGCTTTCGATCGTATCGTACGCCGAAATGTATTCAGCGGCCGAGACCGACGCGAGGTAGGCGGGGATCGCCAGATCCTTGCTCCAATGCCGGATCAATGTGTCGCCGATCTGTTCCTCGCTGAGCAGTTCGCCATTGCACCACGCGCTCTTTCCACCATTCGTGCGCACGATGAATTCGTAGGTGTTGCGTTCCGTGAAATTGTCCACGCAAGGGAACCACACACGGCCGTAAGAATGTGGAAGGCTCTCGAATGCGACCCCGAGGTTGTAGATGTAAGAAGACGTTGTGTAGAATCCCCCGAAACCACTCGGGTCGGTGGCCGGATCGCCGTGGTAATGGACCGTGAAGGTTACCGTATCGGTGAGTGAAAGTGGCGAACCGAAATGGATCGTGAGCAGTTCACCCACATGGTCCTGATCGAGCGATCCGGCGCTTGAGATCACCGAATCAACGGTGAGGCCGAGCAGGTGCAGGCCGATCCCATCTTGATCCGGCGATCGGGGTACGGCTGTGACCTCGCAACTCGCGCTGATCACGTTCGTCACGGTAAGGTCCAGGGTGATCTTCTGGTGAAGGATATCCATCGGCCACAGTTCCATCGAACCGCCTTTCATAACTCCTGCAGGAGCCGAATTGCCTTTGGTGCTTTTGCAATCGGTCTGCGCCTGCGAAACGATCGCCAGGAGGATGGCACTTGTGAAAGATCCCAGTCGCAGCAGGAACTTGATGGAATACAGAAACATGTGACGAATTTATAGGTCTCACACGGGGTGGATCACCGTTACTGGACAAGTTCATCAGGATCCCTAATTTTGGGACAATGGATTGGGATCCCAACGAACAGATCGTCACGCGATGAAACCAAGTACGGAATTACACGACCTGATCAGATCGCTGACGAAATCGGAGAAGCGGTTCTTCAAGCTGCACTCTTCACTTCAATCCGGCGACAAGAACTACCTGCGGATCTTCGACGCGATCGACAAGCAGAAAGTCTATGACGAAGAGGCGATAAAGAAGCTGTTCGCGAAGGAGACGTTCGTGAAGCACCTGCCATCGGAAAAG